>CAMATV010000029.1 GCA_945861235.1 Opitutus sp. GAS368 | reverse complement strand
GAGCAGCGTGACAAGGTAGGCGAGCACGAGCAGGCAGCCGGCGTAGGCGAGGCCGAAGAATAGTGGCGGCGGGAGCTGCAGCACGCGTCCGACGAGAGGGAAAAATAGTCGCCACTGAATCGCGCGGTGAAGTTCGTCGGCGATCGGTGTGCCGGGATGCTCGATTTGCGCGAGCACGCTGACGGCGCGGCGGGTCTCGATCATGCCCGAGAGTTCGGGGACACGGGACCACAGGCGGAAGGCGCCCCACGACGGGCTGAAGAAAATGAGCAACAGCGCGAAGATACCGGAGGCGAGCAGCCAGCGAAGCAGGATTTCGCGCGAGGGGTTTGATGCCGCGGTGATCACAATAATGGGATGAGTTGATTGCTCCCGAAATCGCGGCGCAACGGCGAAAAACGCGGCAGAAAGCGCGGCACGGTGGTGCGTTGCTCCCTGCAGGGGAACAGCGGCGAAGTTCCGGACGAGGGCTGGACACGCGGAACCACTCCTGGATTTACAGGCTGGAAAGCCCGTGCGACGCTCCATCGCGACGGTGTCGTTGAGCCCCGATTGCTACAGACGCGAAAGCAATTGCGCAGGCAACGCCGGGATCCGCGCGACGACGACCTCGCCGGTGCGGCGGATAATGCCGTAGATCACGCGTGGATCGCTTCGGTCCCATGCCCACGATTGGCCTTCGAAGGGCACGTCGATGGTCGTGACGTAGTCGAGGCTCACGCCCATTTTGGGAACCCGGAGCACGTAGAGTTTTTTTTCATCGTGGCCCGTCGTGTAGAGCAGGCCGTCGTCGCCCCAGCTGCCGCCAGAGGAACTGCTCTTGCCCCAATGGGCGATGACTTGCGGAGGAAATATCCACGATTCGAGTACGTTCCACTGGTCGTCAAATTTACCGAAAAGCGTGCTACGGTTGTCGGTCCCCGGGGCGGTTCCCTGATCGTTGTAATGGGCAAAGCAGGCCCACCAAAAACCAGCTTTTTTCTCCGCCCATGTGAGTGAGCCGTGGCGGATGCCGAGGCTGAGGGATTTCACGGGCTGAACGGTAGCCGGGTCGAAATATTCCAAGGAGCTGGCCATGGGCAGCTGGGGAAAGTTGGAATGCGCGAGCACGAGCTGGCCGTCTTGGATGAGGCCGCCGTTGAGGTGAATCGTGGCACCGCCGCGCAGGCCGACCCATTCGGCGACGCGCGCGCCGGTGGTTTTGTCGTATTTGCCAACCACATAGTTGCCGATGCCGTAGAAGTGGTGCGCGTCGACCGCGACGCCCTGATTGGCGCCGCGGGTCTTCCACCGGCGCAATTCCTCCGCGACGAGTCCGTGGTGCGTGAGCTCGGATTTAGGGGCCGCGGGCAAACTCGCGAGCCAAGCGCGGGTCGCCTCGCGGACCGGATCGGCCGGAGCCGACTCGGCCGCACGCAGGACGGGCGAGGTGGCGATGAGGAGAACCGAGAGGGCGCGGAGTTTCATGGCGGATTAAAAGCTACGCGCGGCTTCGAAGAACCAAGCGCGGCCCGAGAGGAGGTTTTGGCTCACGCCGGGGCTGTAACCGAAGCCGCCCGTGGCGAGCGGCGGGGCCTGGTTGGTGAGGTTGGTGACGCCGAGCCGCACGCGCGTGCCGCGCAGCCAAGAAGTGGTGCCGCTGAAACGGTAACCGACGGAGGCGTTGTAGGAGATGCTCGAAGCCATGACGTAGCGGTAAACGAATTGGCCGCCGGTGAAATGTTTCGCGATGTAGTTTGGGCGACCGAGTGACTCGTAAAGCGCTGCCGTAGTGGTGGCGCCGGAGTCTTGGGAAGGGCCGACGTAGTAGGCACCGAGGTTGGCGGTCCAGGCGTTGCGGCGCCAAGTGACGTTGCTCGTGCCACGCCAACGGGAGACGCCGTTGACGGTGAGGTCGTTGGTCTCGACGGCGGGGAGGTTGGCCGGTTGCTGCACGGAGCGGGAGCTTACGAGGTAGGACCAATCGGAGTTGAGCGTGACGTTGCCGAAGGGAAGTTTGGGTAGCACGTAACGCAGGCCGAAATCGACGCCCTCGTTTTCACTGCCGGAGATGTTAATCCACGGTTGGTTGAAGGAGAAAATCTTACCCGCGGTGGCTTGGGGGTTGCCGGGGTTGGCGGCGTTGAAGGTGTTGAAAGCGGCGGTGTCATCGGGGGTGACGGCGTAGCGCACGATGTCGGGGTCGCCCTTGTAGGCGGCGGTGCCGCTGCCGAGATCGATAGTCGAGATGGAGCGACCGGCGGCGAGTTGGGCTTTGGTGTAGTCTTGGATGAGGGAAACATCGCTGGCGCGGATCTGGGCGCCGTTGCGGGAGCCGAGGAGGTTGGTGCGCTCGATGCGCCAATGGTCGGCGGTCACGCTGAGGCCGCGGATGCCCGGCACGTCGATGACGACGCCGTAGGTCGTACCTGCGGATTCGGAGGCCTTGAGGTTGGGGTTGCCGCCGAAGTAGCCGCGTTGAACGTAAGCGCCTTCTCTGGTGACGGGGTTGCGGTAGATGTCGATGTCACCAGCGCCGGCAGTGATGGACCACCGCGGGCTGGTGAAGAGGGCGGCGAGACTCGGGGCCATGAAGCCCTTATTGTAGGAGCCGCGGAGCATGAGCCAAGAGAGCGGACGCCAATTCACGCCGACCTTGGGCTTGGTGGTCTCACCAAAATCGCTGTAGTTTTCCATGCGAGCAGAGGCGGTGAGCTCCAAGGTGTTGATGAAGGTCAGGCGGCGTTCGGCGCCAACCAAGGGCAGTACGAGCTCGGAGTAGAGGCTGGTGATGTTACGTTCGCCGATGACGTCGGGCCGCGGCGGATGGAGGAGAAAGTCGTTATCGGTGATTTCCAAGCCGACGCCGGCGGGATTTTCGCCGCTGAATGGCGGGCGTTCATCGGCGAGCTTGTCCTTGCGGTATTCGCCGCCGAAGGAGGCCATGATATCACCGCCCCACCAGCGGAGCAGACGGCCGGTCACACGCAGTTCGCCGCTGGCGAGGGAGCTCTCGGCTTGGCGGGCGAAGACGGCGGAGAAGGAGTCAACGACAGCGGCGGGATTCGTGTAGAGTTTGTCGGCGACGACAGCGCCGTTTTGCACTTTGAAGGTGTAACCGAAGGGATTATACGCGTTGGCATCGGTGCCTTGGAGGGCTTTGAGGAGGAGGCTCTCGCGGACGTCGGGGTAGGCTTTATCTTCGCCATTCACGCGGTTGTAGAAGCCGGATGTTTCCCAAGTCCACGTGTCGCCGAGTTTGCCGCGCACGCCGCTGGCGAAGCGGATGACATTGGCCGTGGTGGTGATTTTTTCGACGCCGAGATCGGGTAGGGTGACGGAGACGAGGCTGACGGTGCGCGGGGCGCCGGTCAGGCGAAGGGAGCCATCGGTGTTGGCGGCGCCGGTGGCGGAATAGAAGCGTGAGCCGTAGGGGTTGTAGGGATTGTCGAGGGAGAGCGTGGCGAGCTTATCGGTGGTGGGGGCGTTGAGGGCGAGGGGCTGGCGAACCATCGTGGAATCGGCGGTGTAGTAAGAGAAATCGGCGAAGGCGGTGATGCGTTTCGTGAGATCGTATTCGGCGGAGAAGAAGGAGTTGGCGCGGGCCATACGCGGCGAAGCCATGCCGAATTGGTTCAGATCGAGGTAAAACTCCGGATTGGCGGCGAAAGTCGGGGCGACGGTTGTAAGCGTAGGGGTGCCGGCGACGGGGCGGAAGTAGTTGCTGGCGGTGGCGGTGCCAAGGCGGAAGATCGGGTAACGACCGCGAGCGGTGCGGGCGTCGAAAGCGCCGCCGAACGTATTAAACGGCGCGGGGGCGATGGCGGTGAGATTAGAGGTCACGCTGAAATCGCGGTCGCGAAGGAAAATAGCTTCCTTGTAGAGTGATTCCACGGTGCCGAAAAAACGGCCGCGCCCACCGGCGAAGCTCGATCCGAAGGTGAGTGCGACCTGGGTGCTCTGAGCGCCGCCGTCTTCGGTGAAGCCTTGGCGCACGTTGATCTCGGCGCCCTTGAATTCGCGTTTGAGGACGTAGTTGATGACGCCGGCGACGGCATCGGAACCGTAAATGGCCGAGGCACCGTCGCGGAGGATCTCGATGCGCTCGATGCCTTGCGTGGGCAGTTGGTTGACGTTCACGGCCTGCGACAAGCCGGCGGTCATCGGGTTGATGGCCATGCGGCGGCCGTTGACGAGGATGAGGGTGGCGGTGGAACCGAGGTTGCGGAGATTGATGTTGGCGTTGTCGCCGCGAGCGCCGGAGGAACCGAGGCGCGTTTCATTCTCGGGCAAATTTACCACCGAAGGCAGCGTGGTGAGCATATCCACGGGCAGAAGGGCGTTGCGCACGGTCATCGCGTCCTGATCGAGGACGGTAATGGGAACCACTTTTTCGAGGTCCGTGCGTTGGATATTGGAGCCGGTGACGACGAAATTTTGCAGCGAGACGACCTCCGACTTGGCGAGGTTTTTATTCGGCGCTGAAGCCGATTCGGCCGCGGTGGCAACGTTGACGAAGGCCAGAGCAGCGGCGAGCGGAGCAATTCGCACTGCGCAGCGTAGATACCGGTAGGGAAGCGCAGGTCGGGAAGAGGACAAGTTTTTCATGTGGTTTTGAGAGCGGGTCTTGAGACCGAAGGACCGGGAAAATACCGGGGTTGTATGACGAACCGGAGGCTTTTATGTGACGATGGTGCGACAAGCGAGCTCAGCGGCGAGTCTGGAGAGATCCTCCGCCACCTCTGCCGTTTGAGGGGCGCCGTGTTCGCGGGTTAAATAGGCTCATCGCCGAGGAGCGGCGCCGCAGCCTGAGTGCTGCGCGAGTCATCGTTCGTGGGACGAAGCGGACGCCGCGGCTCACGAGCATCGCCAGGCTAATTGGTCGGCTCGCGGCCGAGTGGTTTTTTCCGCTTTTGAATTCGTTCCCAAGCGAAGGGTGCCAGCACCTGGCCGAGGAAGGTGGCGGGCATCGCTTCGCGAATCCCGATTTTCGCGGGGGGAGTGCGTCGGGAGTCGTCGAAATAGGTGCCGAACAGCAGATCCCAAAGGACGAGATTTTCGCCATAGTTTTTGTTGCCCTCCCGGAGGTCCATACTGTGGTGCCAGCGGTGCAGGCCCGGTGTGTTAAAGACCAGATTGAGCCAGCCAAAGCGCATCCGGACATTGCAGTGGGTGAGAATGCCGATGAAAGCGGTCAGCCCACTGACCCAGATGATGACGTCTCCCGGTGCGCCTGCGAGTACGAGGATGGGCACGGCGAAAACCATGCTCTTGAGCGTATCCACGAAGTGGAACCGGCCGGTGTTGAAGAACCACAGTCGGATCGAGCTATGGTGCACGGCGTGGAAACGCCAGAGCGGCAGCCAGACGTGAGCGAGCCGGTGCGCCCAGTAGAGTCCGAATTCCGCGGCGACGAGTCCGAGGGTGACTTGCGCCGCCAGCGGCCAAGCCAGGGGCCACACGCTGCTACCACCCCGCGTTCCGAATTGTTCGGCGATGCCGAGGTTCGCCAATGCGACCACAGAGATCTGCACGGAGATTTTTGTGAAAAATGTATGCGCGAGATCGGGGATTTCCTGTCCGTCCGACTTGAGCCACTCGGTTTCGTGAGGACGGATTCTTTCCAAGAAATACAGGGTCAGCGCGAGCCCGAGGTAGGCGAGATTGAACGCGAGCGGACCCCGAGCGTGGGCGATCCCGAAGCCGAGGCCAAGGCAGGACGTGCCGAGGAGACCCGGCCAAAGCGCATAGTCCAGCAGGGTGCCGAGCCGGACCATGTCAGTCCTTTTTGCGCCCGACAAAGAGGCCGTAATCCCAGACGCCGCCATACGCGGGACGAATGTGGTCGATCACCGGCGTGAAATTTTCGCGGAGGAGGGGCAGGAGTTGGCCGTCCATCCGCACATGGTTGATCTGCATCCAGCGCGTAAACCATGGCCACCGGCTGGCATGGAAGTCGACGAGGGCGAAGTGCCCGTTGTACTTCAGGTCGGCGCGGGCCGATGCGATCGCGGCCTCGAAACCGGGGTTAAACATGGAGAGTGCGTAAGAGCACAGCACGAGGTCGTAGCCACCGGTCCGGCCAAGGGGAGCATGGTAACTCTGGGCCTTGAGCGAAATGCGCGGTCCGTAGCACGCCGTTTTGCGGCGGGCGACATTCAGCATGGCAGCGGAGAGATCGACCCCGGTGAGCTGAGCGTGCGGAAAGAGCCGGGCGAGTTGGATGAGGTTGCGCCCAGTGCCGCAACCGACCTCGAGAATGCGGAGCGGTGCGGGTGCCGCCGAGCGGGCCACCTCAAGAATGGCGCTGCGGCCGAAGAGAAACGCCCAGCGGGTCGCATCATAAATATGGGCATGAAGCGCGTAGTATTTTTCTAGCGAACGTGTCGTATCCGAGGCGCGGGTGCGGTGTGAAACGGCGACGGGTTTCATGAGCAAGGCGTGGCTGGCAACGCTAGACGACCTCGGCGAAGTGGAGGCTGCCGTAAGTGCCGACGCGGTCGGTGCGGTGCAGCGGTTCCGTGCGTTCCGGGAAAAAGCGCAACCGCGCGCGCACGGCCGCGGGAACAAAGCTGAGGTCGAGACCGGCTGACCGCATGAGAATCCGCGTGCCGGGTCGGCTGTTTGCAAAGATCAGTTCCCACTCCTCCGCGAGAGCGGCGGGCTCGTGCCAGGCCAGCCAGTCTTGATGATCCAACAAGACGTAGTGCGAATACACGCCGGGGTTCTTTCGGAGGAACTCGGAGACGCTGGCGGTGTGGGTGTGCAGCGCGCCAGCGCGCCGGGCAAGGACAGGGAGATTTTCTTCGCGGAGGTAGTTTGGGCAACAGGAGAGCGTGTAGGAGCCCGTCATATAGACCCGCCAGAAATAGTTTTCGCGGGCGGGGAGTGCCGACATGACGTGCCGGAGTTTGTCCTTCACGTAGCTCGTGAGGCCGCCGGGATAATGATCCTCGATCAGTTTGATCTGCGGTGCCGGGACGCCCAGCAGCGTCATGACCATGCGCTGACGGATGAGCCAGTGGCTGAGTTTCCCCCAAATCTTGGGTTCCAGCAGCGCGTAGACGCGGGCCTGCTGGGCCAATGTATCCGCATCGAGCAGACACAAGGCATGATTCTTGATGTTCGGCTTCGCCCGGAAGAGCGCACCGCCCAGCAGCCACGCCGCCATGCCGGCGGCACCGTGGTAGTAGAAAGATTTTTTCAGACTTCCCGGGTCGAAGAACGAAATTTTGTCATCCCAGAAGGAGCGCGCCGATGCGGAGAGCCCAGCGCGGAGCGAGCGATAGACGGGTTTGAAACGCTCGTGCGAACCGATGCCGAAAAATTCGAACAGGTCGCCGAAGTCCCCGCGGCGGATGAGCGCGAGTTTTAATTCGAGCACCGCGTTTTGGCGCGGGTTCACGTCGACGGCGTGGATCTCGGCCGGGCCATCGAGCAAGTAGTCGAGGGCGTTACAACCGGCGCTGGTGATCATCACGACTCGACTGTCGGCGTCGAGGGCCATGAGCTCGCGGTCGATGCGCGGATCCTCCCAGCAGGCGTTGTAAATAAGCTGACCGCCATGGACGTGGTGAAAAACGAGGTCATGCGTCGCTTTGAAGAAGCGGCGGGCCGCAGTGGCGCGAGGTTCGGCGGTCATGCCAGCGAAGCCATCCACGCGGGAAGCGGGAGCACAAGAGCAACTGCACAGGGACGATCAAATGTCACCGTCCCGCCACAATCGGCAGGCATTCTGCAGCCTAGAGGTGTCGATCGGGTGACGCTGAGGTGTCGCCGGTTCGCGGCGCTAGACGGTGAAATTCGCCGGAAGTTTGCACACCACTGAAATTGCGCGGGATCCGATCGTCCATCGCTAGCGGCAGCTTGATCCGGACGTTGCCCGTGCGCTCGGCTTGGGAAGGCGGTTCAGGTGCTCGAAATCTTTTCCCATGGGACCGTTCAGTTCGTGGCCGAGGCCGCGTGACCAGCGAGTTCGTCGGCGATGGCGCGGTCGCTGCGGCAGCGGGGCATTTTGTGCTGACCACCCCATTTGCCGTGACGGCGCTGCCACTGTTCAAACGTTCCGGGGGCAACGAGGCGCACGGAGGGTGGGGCGAGGCCGCCGCCGAGCCGCTTGGCCTCGTAATCGTCGTTGAGGCGCTGGAGCTCGACGTCCAGGTCGCTTGCGAGTCCCGCCGGCGTGACGTTCGCGGTGACGCCGGACCGGAGTTCAATCCACCACTCGTGTTGCCCGCGTTTCTGGCCGGTTGCGGCATTCGCGAAAATCGGCGCGACGTGGAAGTTGCCAATGGTGCAGTCGTGCCGTCGGCAAACGTTCAGCAACGCATCGGTGACCTCCTTCTCGATGACGTGCTCGCCAAACGCGCTCAGCTGTAGCGTAGTGCGTCCGACGTACAGGAGACGCGGCGGCGCGGTGGAGATGAAGCGCACGATATCGCCAATCACGTAGCGCGCGAGTCCGGCGGGTGTCGTCATCACGAGTGCGTAGTCGACGCCGACCTGCACGCCGGCGAGGGGCACGGCTTTGGTGCCGAGGTGCTCGAGGCGGGCATCGTCAAATTCCGTCATCGGGATGAATTCGTAGAAGATCCCGGCGTTGGCCATCAGGCGGAGTCCGTCGCTAGGTGCGGCATCCTGCGCGGCGATAAAACCCTCCGAGGCGGGGTAGACTTCATGGAAGTTCACCGTCGGGCCGAGGGCGGCACGAAGTTCCCCGAGGAAGGGATCGACCGGCACGCCGCCGTGGACGAAGCATTCGAATCGCGGCCAAATGTGCTGCAGGTGCCGGGCGGTCTTACCGTGCTGGGTGGCGTGTTCACGCAAGGCGGCGGCCAGAATCAAGACCCAACTTGGGATGCCCGCGAGCATGGTGATGTTGAGCGGACTCGTGCGACGGACGATGGCGTCGAGTTTGGCCGGCCAGTCGGTGATTTGGGCGATTTGTGCACCCGGTTCGTAGAGGTGTTTCTCGATCCACTTGGGGAGATTGAGGGCGGTGATGCCGCTCAGGTCACCGGCGTAAGCCCGATGCGGAAGCATTTCGGGCAGCGGCGAAAGGGCGGTGGATCCGCCGAGAAACAAGTGTCGGCCCCGGAAGACGGCGGTGCTCCCGGTGCGGGCGGAATAATAGAGCAACGAGTCGAGACCGGCCTGCCGAAAATGCGCGAGCATGCCGGCGGTGATCGGAAGATACTTCGTGCGGCCCACCGTGGTGCCGGAAGAGACGGCAAAATGCGTGCAGCGTCCCGGCCACAATACATCGGCCTCGCCGCGCTTCATCCGCTCGACGGCGGGTGCGAGACGTTCGTAGGTGTGGGGAGCGATCCGTTGCTGGAAACTGTGGTAGTCGATGGTCGGAGTTACGCCGGCCCCGTGCCAATAAGAGGTGGCGGCGAGCCGGTGGGTCAGGCGTTCGAAAACGCGCGCTTGCTGGCCGGGAGCCGCAGCCACTTGCCGCAGTCGACGGCGCGCCGCCGTCGACAGGACCGCAGCACCGAGGGAATAGATGCTTTTGAAGCTCATGCGGCGACCGGGAGTTTGCGCGACTTCACGCCCTGATAAAAGGCCGCGAAGTGTGGGAGAAACTGAAAGAAGTGGAAAATAAGTGACGCGTGTTGCACCGCGCTGCCGCCGGTAGCGCCGGTGACGACTTTGAGTTCCCCTCGGGGGAAGATCGCCTGCATCGTGGAAGCAAAGGCGGCGCGGGTCGGAGATCCGGCCGCGAGCACGGCACTTTCCTTTTCCGCATAAAGGACGAGCGCCGGCACTGCTGTCAGGGGGAGTTGGCCCGCCGAGCTCCAGGGGGACAGTGGCGGCATGGTGCGCAGCGCGTCGACGCGTTCGCAGGCTCCGGCGGGCGCAAGATCCTGGACCGCCGCGAGGACGCGATTACGCAATTGGCGCAGTTCTCCGGCGGTGAGCAGCGAGCGGATGGCGTCGCGGTTCTGGGCTCCTGCTTCAAAGATCTTGGCGAAAATCGCGCGGGAACGATCAATCACTTCCGGGCCGACTGTGGTGCGGCTGTCGAGGTAGGGCTTGAGCGCGCGACCGATCAAGGTGGAGGCCTTGGCCTCGCCGGGGACTACGATGTCAGCGGCGCAGGCTACCGGACTCACGAGGACCACGCCGCCGATATCCGGCGAGCGGTGGGCAGCGCGCGAGCGCCGCAACCAGTCCAGCACGAGACCGGCGCCGAAGCTCACTCCGAGGACGACGGGCCGTTGGCCGTGCACCGTGTTCAGCTCCGTGACGAGGTCGTCGAGCTGGGCGCAAATCAACGCGGGCGAAAATCCTCCGCGAGGGTAATTGAGATAGTAAACGCTGCCCCGGCGCAGAAGGTAGCTGCGTAACAGGAAAACTTGTTCGGTCGAGTCGGGCACAAAGCCGCCGAGCACAATAGTTGGGATGGCGCCGAAGCGTCGCTCGCACAGGACGGTGGCGCGTTGACTCAGGGTGGCCTCGCCGCGGGCGAGGACCTCGCTCTGGGCCTGCGTGACTGCGAGCGTATGCGGCACGGGCCGGGGCGGACGGAGTTTGTAGCCGGCGGCGCGGAAAAAAGTGTGGAGCGGTTGGGCAGGAGAAAAGCGGGTAAATGCCGCCAGCAGGGAAAGCGCGGGGGACAGGGTGAGAACGGGCATGAAAGTACGAGCGGGGTTGAGATCGGTGCGTGGCAAAGGGAAACCCACCGTGTCGCGGAAACGTTTCGTATCCGAAACGTGGTTGTAAACTTAGCGGGAGAATTACGCCGGAGGGACGGGCCATCGTCGCGGGAGATGTTGCCTGATCGTGACCCCAGGCGGTTGCGCGAGGCAGAGTGCCGCGAATGACTATTCTAATGAATGTCGCGACGACCCAGACCGTTGGACGCTTGGTGCCGCTCGGCGTCGCCACGATACCCGGCACGGAGCCGCGGCCGGATGTCCGCATCATCAATCACTTCAATTCTCAGGAGGCGGCGGCACGCTATGCGGGCAACCGCCCCCAGAGCCATCGCCGGGTGCTGGCGCTGGTGGAAAGCATTCTCGGGGCGGCGCTGCCCGTGGAGCGCGCCTTGGACGTGGGCTGCGGGACGGGCCATTCGACGGTGGCGCTCCTGCCGCTGGCGCGCGCGGTCGTTGGGCTTGATTCGTCGCGCTTCATGCTGGCGCAGGCGGGGGGAGATCCGGCGATCGAGTATCGTTGCGGCTACGCGGAGGCGTTGCCGTTCGCGCGGAGCAGTTTCGATCTGCTGACGGTGTGTTCAGCGTATCATTGGTTTGATCAGGAGAAATTCTTGCAGGAGGCCGCCCGGGTGCTGCGGGGTGGAGGGTGGCTCGTTTTGTATAAGGTCGGATCAACGGGAAGGATTGCGGACAATGCGCAGTTCGACACGTGGAAGCGGGAGGTTTTCCGGACGCGCTATCCAAAGGCGCAGCGCAACGACGCAGTCCTGACGGAGGAGAGGGCGGTTGGGTTTGGCTTTCACGACGTCGCCCGCGAGGGATTGACCCACTGCGTCCGCCATACCTTGGATGAGTACGTCGACAATCTGCTCACCCATAGCTCGCTGATCGGTGCTATGGACCGACAACAAGAGTCGGTGGCGGAGACCCGGCTCTGGTTGCATCGGGAGTTGCGGCCATTTTTTGACCAGGGTTCCGCAGAATTTTTACACGACGACTGGATTCATCTTTTAGGCCGCGATCTTTCGGTGAGCGATGGCAACGCCTAGCTGCTCGCTGCGACGGGGATCGTGTCGCCGGCACCGTCGTCGTAGCCGCCGTCCAAGGGATCCAGCGGATACACGCGCACGAAGTCCGTGAAATGGATGAGTTCGAAACGTCCGTCGAAGTGCTCGACGACAGCGGTGAGCGACTCCACCCAGTCGCCACTGTTAAGGTAGTGGATGTCGCCCATCATTTTGTCCGCGGCGGTGTGGATGTGACCACACATGACACCGCTGCAGCCGCGGGCGCGGGCGAGTTCGGTGATGTGAGATTCGAAGTCTCCGACATAGCTCACCGCTTGTTTGACCCGCCCCTTGATGGCTTTGCTGAGTGACCAATACTCCTTCCCTCGCCAGGCGCGCCAGACGTTGTAGGCGCGATTGACCCTGAGGAGAAATTGATAGCCCCAGTCGCCGACGTGCGCGAGCCAGACGAAATTCTTCGTGATGGTGTCGAAGACATCGCCGTGGAGCACGAGGTAACGGCCGCGGGGGGACTCGTGAACGTAGTCTTCGACGATGCGCAAGTTTTCAAAATCGAGCGGGAGAAACGACGCGAGGATATCGTCGTGATTCCCTCTGAGGTAAATGACCTCGGTGTCGCGTTTTTCCAGTTTTTTAAGGACGATGCGGATGAAGCGGGTGTGGGCTTTGGTCCAATGACCGGAGCGCGTGAGTTGCCAACCGTCGATGATATCGCCGTTCAGAATAAGTTTTTCGCAACGCGTGTGCCGGAGGAAATGATTCACTTCGGCCGCCTTGGATTCGACGGTGCCCAAATGGACGTCGGAAAGAATGACGGTGCGGACGCGGAGGAGATTTTTCATGGTAACTGGAAGGAAAAACCGGCCGGAGCAACGTCCTCGGCCCTCGCCACCGCGGACGAGATTGCGGGCACGACGATGCGGAGGCTGCGGGGGTGGACCACCACGCCGACGGTGGCGCCGGTGGCATGAGTCTCGCCATCGGTGTGGATGAGCCCGGGAGCGGCGCGTTCGATGACGAAGCGCGTACCCCGGAGTCGGCAGACGTGAGGACTCTGATCAAACCGTCCGGAAAAGAGCCGAGCGGCGAGGGTAGCCGCACCGACGATCCCCACCGGGCGCACGGCGACAAGATCGAGCGAGCCATCGTCGACCCGGGCACCGGGAGCGATGCGGGCTTTGTTGCCGTATTGGTCGGAGTTAGCGACTGCGACCAAAAGGATGTCGAGCGTCTCGCGTTGTTCGGCGGTCGAGATGACGACGCGCTCGGAGCGGATCTCGCGCAGCGCAGCGAGCGCGGTGCGGATGTAGGCGGGCAGGCCGCGTGAGGTGAGGGTATTGAAACGGCGGCTCACGTCGGCATCGAGGCCGAGGCCCATGGCATTGAAGAACGGGTGTCCGTTGGCGCTGCCGGTATCGATACGCGCGATACGGGCGGCGGAACCCGCGGCGAGCTCCAACGCGGGCAACAGCGCCGTCGGCACTCCGAGATGAAGTGCGAGACCGTTGCCGGACCCGCAAGGGACGAGCGCGAGGGCGGCCGGGGTGTGCAGCAGAGCCTGGGCGACTTCGTTCATGGTGCCGTCGCCGCCGACGGCGACAACCGTCGTGCCGCCCGCCACCGCCGCGTCGCGGGCGAGGCGCGTGGCGTGGCCGGGTCCGTCGGTGGTCACGACCGTGGCGTCAAGGGAGCGTGAGGCGATGAAGTCGCGGAGGTGGGTAGCCAGAGCGGGCCGCCGTCGATTGCGGCCGGAAGTCGGATTCAGAATGAAACAGATCTTCATGCGGACGGCGAGGCGAGGCGAGGTGACGGGGGCGCGGCATGGGTTGGCAGCGCGACCGGACCTGAACCGTCGCTGCGGGCGGCGTGCGCAAGGAGGTGGGCGGCGATATCGCGTGCGGCTTCGGGGCGCGCGAGACGAGCGAGGGCGGTACGCCAAATGTTCCACACGCGGCCTTGATGGGCGAAAGCGCGGCGGAGCTCGCGGACGATGGCGTCGGGGGTCTCGGCGAGGGACCCCGCGCCGTGGCGACGCAGGAGCTCGTAGTTGCCCTCTTCCTGCCCGGGCACGATCTGATTCACGATCATCGGGCAGCGCGCGGCGATGGCCTCCTGGGTGGTGGCCCCGCCGGCTTTGCTGACGACGACGTGGTGGGTCAGGAGCAGACGGGGAATCTCGTTAGTCCAGCCGAGGATCGTCGCGGGATGAGCGCGGTTGGCGGCGAGTTTTTCCAAGCGGGCGCGGAGGCGCTCGTCGCGGCCGACCGCGCAGGTGACGGACCAGCCGGGTTCAGCGAGCAATTGGGTAGCAGTCTCGAACGCATTGCGCGTACCGGAATTGATGATATACAGTACCCGCGGCGACGCACCGCCGGCGAGACTCGGCGGCTGGAACTCGTGGCAGTGGGCGCTGAAAAAGGACGTCACGGGAAACCCGGTGGGATGGAGCAGCGCTGAGGCGATGCCAGCGCGGAGCAGCACGTCCGCCGAGTCGGCATTGGGCAGAAACCAAGCGGTGCACGCGGTGCGCCACCAGAGCGAGTTGATGCTGATGGAGTCCGTGACGATGTTGAAATGGGGAGGAAGCCGCCGGCCGTCACGGGCCAGTTTTGCGAGCAAGTACGCGTAAACAGGATAGGTGCTGCAAAGGATCGCCGGCTGCTCCTGGGCGATGATTTGGTCCAAGATCCGGGTCTCGCGACGGAGAAAACAGAGCGCGGTTGGGAAGACCGCCGTGCGGTCGACCCACGCATACACCGAGCTCCAGAGTCGCGGCGTGTGATTGATCATGCCGAGATAGAGCCGGCGGGAAAATTCGTTGAAGCGCGGTGCTGCCAACGCAAATACATCCACCAAGCGGGCAGTGCCCGGACCGTGCGCCGCGTCAAGGGCCGAGCAAAGGGCGCGGGCCGCGGCGTTGTGGCCTTCGCCAAAACCGGCGGTGAGAACGAGGACGTGAGCTTTTTTCATACGACAACAGGGTGAACGGCGGCGGGGGCGGAGCGGGCGACAACGTCCGCCAAGTCGGCTTCGAACCGGGCAATCACGGTCGCCCACGATTGTGGTTCGACGGCGGCGCGGGCTGACGTGCGGAGGTGTGCGCGCAACGGGGCATCGGTTGCCAGTCGCGTGGCGGCGGCCACGAGCATGTCCGGGCGGTCGGCGGGCACGGCGAGGCCGTTGTGTCCGTGTTGGACGAACTGCCGGGCTGCCGCGTAGTCGAAACCCGCGACGGCGAGCCCGCTGGACATCGCCTCCGTGAGGACGTTGCCGAATGTCTCCGTCAGGCTGGCGTGGATATAGATATCGGCGGAGGCGTAGTAGCGGCCGATTTCCTCGCGCGAAAAAAACCCGGCAAAAATGCATCCGGGTTGGTCGCGCATCAATTGGGCCTTGAGGGGCCCCTCGCCAGCAAGCACGAAGCGGCAGCGGGGATTGGCCGCCCGCATCGCGGCGAAGCACGCAAACAGCAGCGGATAGTTTTTTTCGGGTGCCATGCGTCCGACGTGGAGCACGACGGGATTTTCGGGGGCCGCATCCCACTTTAGCCGCAGGTCGCCGGAGCGCCGAGCCGGATGAAACTGCCACGTGTCCACGCCGCGCGAAAGGACCGCGACGTTCCGAAAACCGAGCGAGTCCAGTTCGGTGCACAGCTCGACGGTGGGCGCGAAGGTGCGGGCCGTGCGATTATGGACGCGGCGCAGCCACCACAGCACGAGGCGATGAAGGCGCGCATAGCCGTAGTGCTGGGTGTAGGCGTGAAAATTGGTGTGAAAACTCGAGGTCACGG
>CAMATV010000028.1 GCA_945861235.1 Opitutus sp. GAS368 | reverse complement strand
CGGTGACGACCTTAATGAGCGTGCTTTTGCCCGCGCCGTTTTCGCCGAGCAAGGCGTGGACCTCGCCGGCCTGAAGATCGAAATCCACGCCGCGAAGCGCACGCACGCCACCGTAGTTTTTTACGAGTTGGCGGAGTGCGAGGAGGGGGTCAAGGGACATGCTGGGCTGGAGAGTGGAAGGCGGATGAGGGGGCGCACGGCTGTCAAATAAATCATGGGGTGGGTCGGACCGTCCGGCCATTCAAACGGTGGGTGGGCAGCGGCCAAACGCGGTGATCTGGCGCGCAATGGTGGGTGGCACGGGAATGGCGTCCGCGAGTCGGGGACATGGGTGGGATGTCCAGGCCGCGTTCGGCTCACGTTGAATCGTACCAAAATTTCAGGCAGCGATCGAAAGTCCGTTGAGTTTGTTGTACGCGTCTCGAAACAGTGGCTCATGCGTGTCGCGTCGCCCGATGATTCCGTCCGGCCCTCCCCAGTCAAAATTCAGTGGACGGTGCTGGAAGTACCCTAGTCCACCGTGACGAGGATTTCTGGTGGGGTGAAATCCTGCGCCGAACAGCGGCTTCGCTGGCGGTGTCCGTCCGTATACGGGTGGTCACCGCGTTGACGCGGGCCGACGGCCTGCGGCGGTGCAGGGAGCTGGGACCGGCCGATCGTGGTGTTGGAATTGTGGCTACAGAATGACGACGGCTTCGACGTGATCGAGCAGTTGGCGGCTTTGCCCGAAAAGCCCCGCGTGCTCGCGTTGACGCGGCGGTGTGATCCCGTGGCGATGCACCGGGCAAGGGAGGGGCGGCTGGCGGGACTGGTCTGGAAAACGCCCGCCGCACCGGAGCAGCTCGGCGCGGCGCTCGCGGCCCTGCGGACCGGCGGGACGTATTTTCGTCCCGAAGTGAGGGCGGAGATGGCCCGCGTGCGGGCCGCGTCGGACGCCTTTTTCAAAATCATCTCCCCGAAGGAGCAGGAGCTGCTTCCGTTGTTGGGGCGGGGCAGGACGGATGAGGAAGTGGCGCGTCGGCTCGGCCGGGAGCCCTGCACGGTCAAGCGGCACCGGCTCACGATTCAGGAAAAGCTCGGCCTGCGCCGCGAGGAGCTGCCCCTCTGGGCGATGCTTATGGGCTTCGTCCCCCTGATGCTCCCGGCCCCGCCGTGCCTGGTCGGGGAGTGCGGCCGTCAAGCTTAATGTCCGCTCCAAATGGAGCGAAAATTATTTTTGCGCGCCAGTGAGCGGGTGCGCAGTGTCACACCCAGCGCTCCGCTGGCCCGCTAGGAGCCGGTGCACGCGAAAAACAAATTCAGTGGGAACGCCCCTGCCCAAAATTTTCATCTCATGCCTTCAAAACCCCTCTGCACACCGGTGCGCGCGCCTTGCTCCGCTAGCTGGGCGAAAAGTAATTTCCCCTTGCTCCACGCCGCGCGTCGCGCCGCTTGGTTCATGCTCGGCGGGATGACCCTCGCGACGCACGCCCAGCCCGCCAGCCCTCCCGGCTTGGCCGTGGCCGCAGATCGTGCTTGGGTAGACTTGATCCAAAAGGCAAAACCCGGGGCGCAGAAATCCACGCCGTCCAACCCGAGTGACGACAAGGTGAAGTCGCCGCTCGACCAGGAGATTGATCGGCTGCAACAAGTGGCCGAGTCGGCCCGCTCCTTTCACACGAGTTACTCGGGCCACGGAAACGCTGCGGAAGCGAAAAAAATGGAAACCCTTGCGCGCTTGGCGGCGGTGGGCCTCGGCGCACCGGACAGTGGTGGCGCGGCGCGTGCGGCGGCCAAAGCGTTTCGGGCCGACAAGCGCAATCAGGTGGGCGACCGTTACGAGGTCGCACTCGCGGACGAGTGTCTGACGCTGTCCGCCGCGCCCGCGCTGGCCGTGGCCGCCGGGGGCATCACGCCGCGTGAGAAACTGGTGGACACGTTGTTTGACGAGTTCGGCGGGACCTCCGAAGTGAACGCACAGTATACCAGTCTCCTGCGCACGTCCGATGCCGCGACGACGGCCCGCCTCGCGGCGAAGCTCAATCAACGCCGCCTGCCCGACGACGTGAAACTGGAAGTGCGCCGCGCCTTGGACCTCGGGCTTCGGTTGGGCCAGCCGGTGGAACTGTCGCTCGACACCATGGATGGCCAGAGGATCGATTTTGCCAAGAACACGACCGTTACGGTTGTCTGCTTTTGGAATGTGTGGGCGGGAGTCGGCGGCGTCGCGCCGCTGGCGAAGTTCAAGGGCATCCCTCCGGCCGGGACGACCTGGGTTTATGTGGCCTTGGGCGGAGCGCCCCCGAGTTTGGCGGCGGTCAGTGCGGCCGTGCCGTTTCCCGGGAAACACTGTCACGATCCGTCCGGGCTCGCGGGCGCTGCGGCGGCCACGTTGGGCGCGCGGCAGGCCCCGAGCGTGGCAGTGTTGGGAGTGGGTGGAAAACTGATCGGCATGGGTTCGTTCGAGCGGCTCCCAGCTCTGCTTGCGGAGGCATCCCGATGAGTCACGCCGGATTGCCAGCCCACGGTTTTTTGCGTTGCTCCCTCACCTCGTTCCGACGGGTCGTGGGGCTCGCGCTTTTGCTGTGCCTCGGGGCGACCGCGCAGGCCGGAGTATATCTTTCGCACTACACCTTCGGTTCGGCGAATTTGCCGTATGTTTACACCAACGAAGGGCTGTCCGTTCCCTTCAAACTGAGGGTCAAGATTATGGGCGTGCCCGGCTACGGTGACGGATTTCACGCCACCCAGTCGTGGAACAACAACTACTACTCGTTGGAGAGTTTGGCTCCTCCCGGCACCTACACGGTGGCGCTCTATTGGCTGCAATACGACTCCAGTGGGAACACGCTTCTGGCGGTTGGGCCGCAGACGACCGCGACCATTACCATCCAGCCGCCAACCGCGCAAAATGGTGTGGCGTGGAGCACGATTTATCTGCCCACCGACGGCAGTGGCGTCGGCTTGCCTGGCCAGACGATCACTGCGACCGCCAGCGTCACCAACAACGGTGGCACGACTTGGAACAGCAGTTACTATCTTGAGCTGAAGGATTCGAACGAAAATCACCTGTCCTATCCGTCGATCAACGGAGTCTCACCGAACTCCTCCACGTCCGCGACCTTTGTGCTGACCTTGCCGTCAACCGCCGGCGTCTACACGTATGGATTCACCGCCATGCAAAACGGTGTGCAGTATTTTGGTGGGACCCAATACCGGTCCATCACGGTAAATCGCAATCCAGTCACTACTTCATTCACCACCTCAGCCACGACGATCTCCGGTGGGCAATCAGTCACCTTGACTGGCGTGGTGATAGATCCCGATAGCAATCTTACGAGCCAAGCGATCGATCACATGGCCCCGGGCGGTGGAGCTTGGATCAGCGGGTCGGCTGCCGCCGGCACCCGGTGGGAGGGTGCCGCCACCGGAGCGAACACTTTGACGAAGGCGATGATTCTAGCGACCGTCGGCACCTGGCAGTTCCGTGTGCGCGGCGGCGATGCCCTTGGCGGAGTCTCCAGTTTCATTTACCAAAACGTCACGGTCACCGCTCCGACCCCGATTGTCGTGAGCTTGAGTCTCGACAGCGCTTCACTCGCAGCCGGCCAGTCCACCGGCGTCCACTCCACCGCGACTCCGGCCGGCGAACTCGTCTACCATGGGCTCAACGGGCGCGCCGTCGGTGGCGCCTGGCTAAACTGGGGAACTTGGAATGACACCGGTGGCACTCAGCAAAACACTACAATCGGTCCCTTGCCGTCCGGCTCGTATGAGCTTCAGGCCTACGCAGCCCGGGCGGATGGGGTGGCCGCCACGAGCGCCACGCTGGCCCTCAATGTCAGCGGTCCACCCTCCATTGCGACCCAGCCCGCTTCGCAGTCTGTCAACACCGGGGCCTCCGTCACGTTCACCGTCGTGGCGGCCGGCCCCGCGCCGCTGACCTATCAATGGCGCAAGAACGGGGTGAACGTGGGCACCAATTCATCGAGCCTTACCATCGCCAATGTCCAAACCACCGACGCGGCCAACGGAGCCGGCCAAGGTTACTCGGTCACCGTGACAAATTCCTTCGGTTCCGCCACTAGCGTCCTAGCGACGCTCATCGTGAGCACCGTGCAGCCGATCCGCCTCGCAGTGAAATACTGGCAGGCCAACGATCTTCCCGGGATTGAGGTGGCGCAGTATGATCAGGTGTCGGTGCCAGAACAAGAGGTGGAGGATTGGGATTGGGTGGACGGCGACTATGTGCAGGTCGGCTCGCATACGGAACCGGAGCACACGGATAGCGTGTATGTCGGCACCACCACCTATCCCAATGGACAATTTGACCCGAGCTGGATGACGACCGCCGGCGACTTCGACATCGCCAGCGCAGCGAGCGGCTACAATTCCGCGAACGCCAACCGCGGCTACTTTTTAGCCTCTTACAATCCAGGAGATAAGATCACGTTTCACGTCCACGCGACGGCCCCGAGCGCGAACTGCAGCAACTACACGTGGGCCTTGTTTGCTCCCTCCGGGGCCCAAATCGCGGGCT
The DNA here is from genome assembly GCA_945861235.1 of Opitutus sp. GAS368. Classification (GTDB taxonomy): domain Bacteria; phylum Verrucomicrobiota; class Verrucomicrobiia; order Opitutales; family Opitutaceae; genus GAS368. Next base: position 11,015 of record CAMATV010000028.1, on the reverse strand, counting down.
ATTGGTTCAGTGGAATCACCGCGTGGTCCGTCGACGCCATTCATGGCACCGGCAATTATCGCATTGATGTCAGCTACCAAAACGCCACGAGCGGGACGCCCACGAACGCTACCGTCTCCTATTTCATTCCCGTCGGCGTGGCCCCGCCGCCCACAATCACGACCCAGCCAAGTCCCGTGAGTCAAACGGTCGCATCCGGGACCACAGTCACGTATAGCGTCGGTGCCCCCCTCGCCACCGCCTACCAGTGGCGCCAAGGCGAAGCCTTCATCCCCAGCGCCACCTCGGCGACGCTGACGCTGACAAACGTTCAACCCTCGCATAGCGGCGCCTACACCGTAGTGGTCAGCAATAGCGGCGGATCAGAGACCAGTGCTGCGGCCAATCTGACCGTGAGCGTGATGGCACCGACGATTACGAGCCACCCCGTCAGCCAAACGATCAACGTGGGCCAAACGGCCAGTTTCACTATCGCCGCGACGGGCTCCGTCCCGTTGACCTACCAGTGGTCGAAAAATGGCACGGTGCTCGGCGGGGCCACGAACGCCACGTTAACTCTCGCCAACGCCGAGACCACGGCTGCCGCCAACGCCCCCGGTTACACGGTGGTCGTCTCCAACGCGGCGGGCACAGCCGCCAGCACCGCCGCTGCGCTCACGGTGAATGTTATCGCGCCCGCCATTACGAGCCCGCCGGTCAGCCAAACCATCAATGTGGGCCAAATGGCCAGCTTCACGGTCGCCGCAACGGGCTCCGCCCCGTTGAGCTACCAGTGGAAGAAAAACGGCAACGTTCTCGCCGGAGCCACGAACACCACTTTAACGCTCGTCAATGCCCAGACCACCGATGCCGCCAACGCCCCCGGCTACACCGTCGTGGTCACCAACGCGGCGGGCACGGCCACCAGCGCCGTGGCAACCCTCGCGGTTACTCTGGTCGCCCCCAGCATCACCACTCAGCCGATTGCGCAAACGGTCAACACGGGGGGCAGCGTGACGTTTTCGGTCGTCGCCGGAGGCACGTCCCCGCTGTCTTACCAATGGCGCAAGAACGGGGTGAACGTTGGCACCAACTCGGCGAGCTATACGATCACGAGCGCGCTCACCAGCGATGCCGCCGCCTACAGTGTCGTCGTCACCAATGCCGCGGGTTCGGCGACCAGCTACCCGGCGACTCTCACCGTGACTGTGGTGCACCCGATCCGCCTCGCGGTGAAATACTGGCAGGCCAACGATTACCCGGACATTCCCGTGGCCCAGTATGATGGTTACTGGGTGGATGGGCACGAACAGGAGGACGGTTACTGGGAGGACGAATACGACAATCCTGATGATCCCAACGAGTTGACAGGCCAGCATTGGGTGCCGACGGGTTCCCATTGGGAGCCAGGTTACTGGGAAAGCTATTACACTCACACCATCACCTACCCCGATGGGCAGTTTGGTTCCAGCTGGACGACCACCGCCGGCACCTTCGACATCGCCAGCACGGCCAGCGGCTACAACGCCGCGACCGCCCACCGCGGCTACTTCCTGGGCGCTTACAATCTTGGGGACTATATCACGTTTCACGCTCATGCCACGGCCCCCAGCGCGAACTGCAGCAATTACACGTGGACCCTGTTTAGTCCCGCCAACGGCCCGATGGTCACGACCTCGTTCAGCGGCAGCTCTCCTCACTCTTTTGGAGCCAACTACGGCGTCGGCAATTATCGCATCGAAGTCAGTTACCTGAACGCCACCAGTGGGACGCCCGGCACCGCCACCGTCTCCTATTACATTCCGGTCGGCGTCGCCCCGCCGGTCGTTCCAACCATCACGAGCCTGCTCGCGGCCTCAGGCACGGTCGGCAGCCCGTTTACTTACACCATCACCGCCACGAACTCCCCGACCAGCTACGGAGCCATCAACCTGCCCACCGGGCTCACTCTCAACACCGCCACCGGCGTGATCTCCGGCACGCCGACAGCAGCCGGCACGTTTAACGTTTCGCTGACCGCCTCCAATGCGGGAGGCCCCGGCGCGAGTTCCGCGCTCTCTCTGGTGGTCGCCAAAGGCAGTCAGGCAATCACGTTCGCCGCACTGGCCAACAAGCTAACGACCGATGCGCCCTCCAACCTCACGGCAACAGCGAGCAGCGGTCTACCCGTGACGTTTTCGATGGTCAGCGGTCCGGCGACGATCTTCGGCCAGACCGTGACACTCACCGGCGCGGGCACGGTCATCGTGCGCGCGTCGCAAATCGGCGGCGCCAACTACAATGCGGCTGTCAACGAAGAGTGCACGTTCACAGTCTCGGCCGCTTCGCCCGCACCGGTTGCGTTGCCTGCCGAACAAATCACCGACTCCCGATTTCTCGCCAGTTGGTTGCCGGTTTCCGGTGCCACCGGCTACCGCCTCGACGTATCCACCAATGCCGGGTTCTCCAATCTCGTCCTCAGCAACTATGCACCGGTCTACATCTTCAACGGAGTTTCGTCGATCGCGACCTCGCACACGGTCTCGGGCTTGTCGGCCAATACCGACTATTGGTATCGGGTGCGCGTCGTGACCGCCGCCGGCACGAGTGAAAACTCGGCCTCGATCAGCGTGCGGACGGCGGCTCCGGTTGCCGGGGCGGCCTCGGTCTGGTTCGACAAGCCCCTTGATGTCCGAGTCAACGGCGTCTGGACGAAGGTCTATGATGGCGTGGCCGACGAAATCATTCCTGCCGGCGGTCTCCACGGGTTGAATTACTATGTGCTGGATTGGCGCTCCACGGCGACGACCATTACCTTCAACGAGAACGACTATGATGTGAATGACTGGTGGTATCCTCGGACCGCCTACTTCGACGTCAACGATGATGGTAGCGCTGATTTTTCGCGACCAGCGTTCACTCCGTTTTGGCAATCAGGCTTCACCTTCACATATCCGGGTGAGATCTACCTGCGCTTAGGTGTGGAATTCGACCCCGAGCCCGGGTATGCCTACGAGATATGCTACTCGACCAACGACGTGCTTAGCCCGGCCTCACTAAGCGTGGTGAATGGGGGCGGTAATATCTACGTGGAAAATGCGACTCGCATGATCTTCGCACTCTTCAACGAATTTACCCCGCAGGAGCTGGACCGCGGCAGCCTCTATCTCGTGCGCTACAGCCTCGCGCCCGGCGGCTGCGTCCTAAACCTCCCGGGAATCGGGGCCGTGACGGCAAGCAAGACCAACGGCACGGTCACACTAGCCAACGGGACCAAGATCACCGCCGGCCCGGTGGGTGCGACCATCACGTTCCCTGGCGGAAGCTCAATCACGATTGGCGCGGATGGCACAGTCGGCGGTGCGGCTCTGCCGTCGGGAGTGACGCATATCCCCGGGGTGCCAAGTATCGCCCTGCCTGACGGTATCACGGTCAATCCCGGCACGGGCGAAGTCACCGTGGCCGGCCCGGCTGGTTCGTCAGTGACGGTCGGCGGCGCCGGTGGCCTGCGTGTGGCGCTTCCGCCCGGCCTCACGAGTATCGCTGGCATCATCGGCAAAGCCGTCGACACCGTCGGCAACATCCTCGGGATTGGCACCGACCCGAACAAAACCAAAGTCGACAACGGCGACGGCATTTGGCGCGACCTGGACGATCCGGCGTTGAGCACGACCCCAGGCACGCAGACGGTCCGCGTCGGCGTGACCGACAATGACAGTCGCGGGCCGAAGCAGGCGAATATTTTTTCGATTTCGTTTACGGTTCCATCTGTGATGATCAAGAAAGTCGCCTCCGGTGATATTACTGCGGTCACGTGGGGCAACGCCGCTGTTGAACCGTTGACCCAACCAATCTACGCGGGCGACAACAACGGAGACATGGTCGGTTGGTCACTGAACGACCTGTTACCGGGCACCTATTCGTGGAGCGCAACAGGTCCGTTCTTTGACAACGCAATAACCTTTCCACTCACAATTCAGGGCCCTTCGGGTGAAAACGTGAAGGAGTGGCGAATTGCGCGAGGCGACGGCGACGTCAACCATGACTGGATTGATTGGAAACCGGGCACCTACCGTATCAAATGCCGAGTCCAAAGACCATGGGGGCAAATTTCCAATCTGGAATACAATCAACGCGTCGGCTGGCGCTCCCGCCGATATTTGGTCGCTGGTCAAGTGAGGCCATTACAGGACTATTCACTGACCGCGTCGCAGAAAACAGATCTACAGGCTGCACTTCTACTCGGCGTTGATTTCGGTCCGAATTGGAATGCTGCCTTCTTTTCGGCATTGCCGTTGGATGAGCTCATCACCGCATGGATGGTCGCCCGCGGACCGAACGGCCTCCTCGGGTTTCCCCAGGTTACTTCGTTCCCCGCTTCTATTACGGAGGCCATGAAATTTTACATGCTACAGCAAGAGCTGAATAATAATCCAGACGAAGTTGATTTACGTAATTTGTCGGTCATGGACACCGCCAAGATAATCGAGCTCGCTAGTAACCAATCGTATCGGATGTATTCCGAATATCAGGTCAAATATGTGTTGTCGGAGTATAGACGTCTTCAGACCGTCGAGACCGTCGGTTCACCTACGGCGTGGTCCGGGCCCACAAAGATCACGATTTGGAGTGGCTTGGCCGGACTAATCAATGGGGCTTGGCTGGCCAGTAACCTTCCGTCGCTGAACTTGCCGACGAACGGCTCCCAAATACTCATTCCTTCACTTGAAAATCGCTTCAATAACGTCCAGCGTTTTGACCGGATAAATGGAAAGGTTTCGTTGTATACATCGGCAAGGATTGGGCGTGAGGCATCCGGACCGAATTACGCTCTGTTCGAACGGGACGTGCCGTATATTTTTAACGAAATTGTATTCGGCCTCGACGAATTCGGACGAGATCGCGCAAACCAAGTTAGGCTCAGCATGAATATCGTTTGGAATCAGACGGTGGCGGGTAGCGGCTTGAATTACTTCAATGAAATCAGCCTCTACGAAAAAGTGGGAGGCTCTACAGCTTACAGTCTCCTACAGCAATATCGCCTGGATGGAGGAGCTCAAATGATTAGGCCGTTCATCTTGAGCGTGCCGACGGGGCAGTTTCCAACAATCGAACCGCAGCCGCTCGTGCTGGAGGCTCCATGAAGATCTCTATGCGTTGGATGTATGGCGGTGCCGCGGTCGTCGTCGTTGGTTTAGGGGTTTTCTCTTTGAGGGAGACAACTTCAACTTCCCGGACGACGCTGTCTCAGACTGGAGTTGCTGCAGTCGCGGGATCACGCTCCGGTTCATCGGATTCTGCGTCGAGGCCCGAGCGACCAGGGGCGCCGCTTTCCGATCAAATGCGCGCCCATTTGCGGCAGGCCTTGAAGGCGGGTGATCCTCTTGTGTGGGAGCCAGCGATCCGTGAGCTAGCAAGCTTGAAATATAACCGCGAGCAGGGTATCCGAGAACTTATCGGGCTACTTGATCACGGAAAATGGGATGTGAAAGTCAGGGCTTCCCAGCTACTGCTCGAATTAGGCTCAGCGGTGGGCCGAGGAATTCTGAACGGCGCGCTGGTAGCTGCCGCTAGGGGCGAAGACGTTCCTTGGGCTGCGATCGTGACGGCCGCAACGACTTTGCAGCAGTATAGACAGCCAATCGACGGTGACGCGCTTTGGGCCGCTTATCAGCGTCGGAAGGCACCTGAACTGCTCGAGATCGCGACGATGCAGCAGCTTCCTCAGGTCCGTGAACTCGTTGAGCAAATGCGCCGCAACCGGGAGCTTGGTTATGACACGGAATACTTGGCGGCCTATCTCGGAATGAAGGACTCCGAATCGATTGTTAGTTTCCAACGGCTCTTGACGGCATATCCAAAAGCGGAGCTATTGGGTCATTGGGGTCTATTCCGCGCGACAAGTGAACCGCAGCACTTAGAGTATGTGATCGCGACGGCCCGTCAGGCGTTGGGCATGGATCCGTTGGCAGGGCGATCAGCGCCAACCTCAGATGTAAAGCATCTCGCTTTCGATTTCCTAGAAGTAACTCTTGATACGCGCGCGACCCAGGCGTTACGCGATATCGCGGACTACACAGCGCATCGTTCGAATGGCGGTAGCATGGATTTCGGGCGAGCCTTTGGCGCTTTATTTTACCTGCACAAAGACTACTCGTTTGTAGATGAACGCGTCCTCGCCTTCCTAAATCGTAGCTATACGGGTCCAGGCGTTGATAGGGGACTGATGATGCAGATTGCGGCTACCCGTCGCACGCCGGAGATGGAAGCCGCAGCCAAGGTATTCAATCCAGCCGCATATGAATACGCCTTTGTCCAGTTGCACGAGCGCCCTGTGGAAAGCTGGTGGCCAAATTTGAGACGAGTTCCTGTTAGCGTGGCGCCGCCAGTGAAGTGAACGTGAGAGCAGCCGAACGGGTTCATGGTTTGACTCTAGATAGGTCAAGATTGTCTAAAATTCGCACCCCATAATCTCCATGAAAACATCACCACTGAAAGTCTTCGCTCGCACCCTCGGGATGTGGGTCATGCCCTTGTATGTCGATGCCGCACAACCGGTCGCCAGCACTCCGCGCGTAGCAGCGCCGCTCGGCCTTTTGCGTCTGCAAGACAACGGGAAACCAGGCGACGCGGCCAAGCTGGTCGAGACGAAATTCGCCGTCGATGCGCTCCCGGCCAGCGGTCTTGCGGGCGTGAGCAAGGCGCAGAAAGACAACCTTGATACCCTCGTGCTCGAAGCAGGGAAAGAGTGGTCCCGGCCGCTACGCGGCTCGGGGCGAGAAGTGACCTTCGCTTCTTTTCAGGTCTACGGCTCGCAGACGACGATCATTGAAATCGGCGGCGCACGGCTCGGGCTCACGGCCGGGCCGATTCAGGGCAGCCTCCAGCTCATGTTCGACAATTCCACCGCGGGCTCCCTCGCGTGGAAGTCGCTCAACGTCCACGTGAGCACGGGTAAGTATAGCGGGAAAAATTTCGCCGCGTTGCCGACGCTCACCGTCGCCCTCGATCCCGCCGCCGACTGTTGGCATCTCTATAGCGGCAGCCGCCTCCTCGCCGATCACTTGCCGCTCATCACCGCCAAACGCGACAACCGACAGTTCACCGTTAAAGCCGGCACGGAAGGCGCGTGGGTGTGCGGGCTCGTGCTCGCCGACGAAAATCCCCTCTTCGACGACGCCAACTTCAACGGTATCGACGATGTCTTCGAGCGCCAGAAGCTCGGCGCGCTGCTCCCCGCGAATGCCGCGATCCCCACCCGCCAGCAACTCGCCCAAGACTGGAAAGCCGCTCAGCGCGCCAAAGCCCCGCCCGCGCTGTTCGTCAATCGCCCCATGCCCGACCGCGGCTAAAGGTGGGCCGTGAACCAGTTCCCTCCATGTCAACCTTCGCACACAGCATTCAGCTGGAGCAGAGTGCACCTCATTTTTGTCCCCTCCGTCTGCAAGAGATCCCTCAACCCATGAAATATCCGCCCTACACACCCGGCCGGTTCCTCAGCTTCGTCGCGACGCTCGCCCTCGTCAGCTCCCTCGCCGCACAACCGGCGACCACGGTCCCCGCCGTTAACAATCCGGCAACCACGCCGTCGACCGTCTCCACGCCAACGCCTACCGCCAAGGCCGCGACACCCAAGCCGCCCGCAGCGCCGGCGCTGGAACTGCCGCGCCTCAAAACTTCCGGCAAATCCGACGCGCCTCGGCTCGCTCCGACCAAGATCACCGTGGCCGACTTGGCGCCGCAAGGCCTCGCCGGCGCACGGACTGCCACCAAGCAAAATTTCAACTACCTCGTGCTCGACGCCGGCAAGGCGTGGTCGCGCCCGTTGCGCGGCTCACCGAACGACACCACCTTCGTCTCCTTCCTCGCTTATGCCTCGGTCGGCACGGTGCTCGACATCGGCGGCGCGCTAATCGAAGTGAAGCCGAGCACGAAAGCCGGCTACGCCCAAGTCGGCTGGGTCGGCCCGAAGGCAGGCAGCCCCACGCCGACCATTTTGGGCCTGATGAAACTCGAAAAACACGACGGCGCCGACCTCGTCGCCCTGCCCGTGCTCACGCTGCGCCTCGATCCACGCGCCGGCGTCTGGGACCTCTTCTCCTTTCACCGCCTCGTGGCTGACGATGTGCCGTTGCCCGCCGCGAAAAGCGCCCGTGAATTTTCGATTAAGCCCGGAGCGCAAGGCGCGTGGGTGCTGAACCTCGTGACCTCCGACGACAACCCGCTCTTCCTCGATACGAACGCGAACGGCATCGACGACGCCTTCGAAAAAGCCCAGCCCGGCAACAAGCTCCTCGCCGCGAACGCGACCGCCGCGCAACGCACGCAACTCGCGCAAACGTGGAAGACCGCGCAAAAAACCGCGAACGTGCCCGCCTGGAAAATCCGCCGCCCGGTGCCCGACGCCTTCGTCGCTACAGCTCCGACGAAGTGACCGCTCCGCTCCTGCTTGTTCGTTGAACGTCGGGCTCCCGTTTCGGTTGCGTGGTCGGCCGGTCTGACGGAACGGCGGTTTCAAACCGCTGCCGCGCCGTGCGCCAAACCGGGTGCTTGGAAAAGCGCCCTTCCGTCGGATCGCAGTGCCTCACCGCAATCGTCGACTTGGGTTGCATAAGCTTTAAAATGGAAAATCGGTGCGAACGGTGCTCTGTGCGCTATGAATTTAACCGGTAGGTGCGCCCTGATTATCCGGCCAGCCGGCGTCGCGCAGGGGAGCGAGGTCGGGATCGGTGCCGGCGAGTGAGCGGAATTTTTTGTCGAGGGCGATGGCGTGGTCGACGCGGCGGCGAGCCTCGGCGAGGTCTCCGAGCAGGCAGGCGTAGCACCCGAGGTTGAACTGGATCGTGGGCTCGGCGGGGTGCTTCGTTTCGGCAATGCGGAGGACTTCTTCGGCGGCGAGGATTGATTCGGAACGCCGCACGGCGTAGGCCCACGTGACCCAACCGCCCGCGTCCCCGGGCACGCGCCGGACCAGTTCGATGGAGGCATCGCGGAGGGCGGGCCAGTTTTGCTGCGCTTGGAAAATCGCGACGCGGAGAGCGAGTGCGGGCGTCGTGTCGCGTTCAGTCGGGGAGAGGTGTGCGAACTCCGCGGCGGCCTCGGCGACCAGGCCGAGGCCGAGGTAGCCTTGGACGTGGGAGAGGCGCCATTTGGATTGCATCGCGCGGCAGTGAAACCGGGGGACGCGGTGCGGTCAACGGGGAGCTCGCTGGGACGCAGTAGCCGGTGTTCGACCGGCCGAACTCAGCGATGATCTGCGGGGCGCGCACGCTGAGATAAAGGCAGTCACGGCAGCCGTGCCTCTCCGTGAAATCAGTGAGTAGTTTCTGAAAGAAGAAAGAGGGAATGCATGACCGCGAAACCAGCATTGTGACCGGTGTGAAAGAGTGGATACGGAGCCCAGACGGAGCATTCACCGAGCAAAGCCGCGGGTTTGGCTCGGTGAACTTGCGGCGGCGTCATAGGTCGACGGAGAAGGAGGCGCGCCAGCTGCCGGGGGCGCGCGGGGTCACGCGCCAGAGACGGGTGCCGTCGGCGGAATACCGCAGCGCCTGGATTTCGCGGTTGTTGAGGACGTTGTAGCCGTTGAGTTGGGCGCGCCACGTGGTGCGCTGACCGAAGAAATCCATCTTGCCCGAGTAGCCGAGGAGGGCGTCCAGCTCGAGGATTTCGGGGCCGAAGAGGATCGCGCCATATTGGGGCCGGCCGAGGGTTGAAAGACCGGTGACCACGCGCTGCACACGATTCTGGCTCTGCCAACGGACGCCGCCGCCGACGAAAACACCGCGCAGTTTGCCGGTGCCGAGGGTGTAACGCGTGAACATGTTCGCTTTGTAGGGGCGGTTGTTGAAGCCGAAGGCCCCCGCGTTGCGCACGTCGTCGATCGCGAGCTGCATGCGCTCGACGTGCTCCGCGATGTTCACTGGGCTGTTGTTCTGGTCGACGAGGCCGGCGGGATTGCCGAAGCGCTCAAGGTAGGGCCGCACCGACGCGAACCACGGTTCGAAATCGGAGAAGATGTTGCTGCGCTCGAGCTTCGTGTAAGAAAACGCGCCGGTGAAGGTCCAGGCGCGCGACGGGTTGAACTTCAGGTCGGCCTCGTAGCCAGTCGTGACATCGTCGGAAAGGCCGTCGAGTAGCGCGCCGCCGTAGGTGCCGACGGTGCCGCCGCGCGATTTCTGATAGATAAATTTATCGGCGGCCTCCGCCTGCGTAATGTAGGGGCGACCGGTGGCTGGGTTGTTCGAGCTCATTTGCGCGCTGATGATCCGGTCGTGATCGACGACCACGGAGCTCACGCGGTTCACGGGGTTGCCGGGATTCTCGCCCTTGAAGGTGGTGAGGCGGGCGTTCAAGCGGTTGTCGAAGAGACGGATCATCACGCCGGTGTCATAGCCCTTGCCCTGGACCGGATTGGGCACGTCGAAATTGTTGGCGATGACGCGCCGGTTGGTCATCGCGGGTGCGACATTGGTCGCCTGATTTGCGAAGACGGAGAGCAACGGAAGCGCGTGCCAGACGAGGCCGGCGGTGTAGGTGTCGAAGGTCTCGCTGTTGATCGGCAGATACTGGCCGGTGAGGACGCCGTCGCCGACGTAGCGCGAGCCGGAGGTGACGCGCGGATCGGTGGCGGTGAGCAGCGACCCGATGCGGGTGAGGGTGGTGTAGTCGTCGCGGCGAAGGCCGAGCGAGAGGAAAACTTTCTTGTCGAAGAATGAACTCTGGGTCGCGAGGACGGAGGTCTTCGCCTCGGATTTATTGCCCGACACGCTGCGATCGGTGAAGTCCTTTTTGTAGTCGATGCCGTTGAGGCGGACGGGCTGGTTGCCCGCGAAGGTGCCGGCAAACCACGCGCGATAGTCGGTGCCGGGCGTGATGTAGGTGCGATAGTCGACGCGGTTGTTGGCATTGCGGATATCGGCGTTGGCGATCGGGGCGTTGGTGCGCGTGTTGATCAGCACCTGGTTGCCCTGGAGCTGGGAGTTGGTGTTTTCGCTGCGCTCCCACATCGCGAGGATCTTGTGGTCGCCGAATTTTTTCAGGTCGAGGTTGTAGAG
>CAMATV010000027.1 GCA_945861235.1 Opitutus sp. GAS368 | reverse complement strand
CGCTGCGCGCGGCCGGTAAGGGCACGCTCAGCGCCGATTTCGCCGCGCTCGCAAAACAGCCGGCGCTCGCGGCTCACTTGCCGCTGCTGGGCGGAAATGTGAAGGTGACATTCGACGGTGTGATGGCAGATGGCGTGACGGGAAAAGTTTCCATTTCAGCGCAGAATCTCGTCGCGCGCGAAGGCTCGCTCGCGCTTGGCGCCATGGACCTCGCGATCGATGCCAAGCTCGACGCCAGCCATTCCGGCACCGTGCGCAACACGCTCATCGTGACGAAGGACGGACGGAAATCCGATATCACGCTCGACGGAAAAGTCGGCGTAAAGCCCGGAGCGATTTCCTTCGAAGGCCGCGTCACTGGCGATCAGCTCATCGTCGACGACATGCAGGCATTCGCCGCGCTCGGTGCCCAGGCGCCATCATCCGCCGCCTCCGTCGCGAAGTCTGCTGCGCTCACGCCTGCACCTGCTCCGCGCCGGAGCGTCGCGGCACCGGCCGCACCAGCGCCGAAATTGACCGGTCCGGTCAAAGACACCGCGCCGGTTTGGGCCGGCTTCACCGGGCGGGTGGATCTCAACATCAAGGCGATCAAGCTCGATGCCGCCACGACGCTCGGGGATCTGCGCGGTGCGTTGGCCATCCGTGAAGACCGCCTCGCGGTGGAAACTGTTTCCGGAAAACTGAACGGCAATCCCTTCAAGGTTTCGACGCTCCTCTCATTCGACCCGAAACTGGCGCGTCCTTATGCACTCGTCGGCACCGTGGAGGTTCCTGGTTTCGACGTCGGCGCTTTCCTCCGGAAAGCGGATCCATCGGCGCCACCCGCGCTGGAGACGACCTTCACGATTGCGAGCAAGTTCAATGGCACGGCGGCGAATCTCCCGGAGTTTGCCGACCGGATTCAGGGGCAGCTCGATTTCAAGGGATCGAAAGGTATTCTGCGGGCGCTGAACAAAAAATCCGAGACGGCGTCGTTAGGGATGGGCCTGGCTGGCCTTGGAGCCGCGTTATTGGGCCAGCAAAAGCTGGCCGCAGGTCTCAATAGTGCCGCCGAACTGGCCCAGCTTTTGAAGGATATGCCTTTTGACGGTATCGGGGTGCAGGTCGAGCGTGGTGCCGACGCCGCGATTGTGGTGAAGTCCATCGAGGTGCTCTCGCCCATGATGAGACTCACCGGCACCGGTCGCATTGACGCGAAGCCAGGCGTACCTTTTGCGACCAGCCCGTTGGCGCTCAATCTTCAGCTCGCCGCCAAGGGGCAGCTCGCCAACGGGCTAAACCAAGCACGCCAGCTCGACGGAAAAACCGACGCCAAGGGTTATTATCCCATGGCAACACCGTTCGTGCTGGGCGGCACGGTCGAAAAGCCCGATTCGTCGGATTTTTGGAAGAACCTGACGTTGAATACGGCCAGCGGCTTCCTGCGGTAACCCGCAGGAATTAGTTGGCGGCAACGCATGCGCCCAATCAGCGCACTCGCGCGTGCCGGGAATTTATGCCACGTTTTTGAGCCGCATCGCGGCGGGCAACCTGCTCCATTGGCTGCGAATCATTTCCCCCCTCATGGCTAAAATCTACAACGACATCACTGAAACGATCGGCAACACCCCCCTCGTGCGTCTCAATCGCACGGCTGCCGCGCACGGAGCGCAGGCGGAAATCCTCCTGAAGCTTGAGTTTTTTAATCCGCTTTCGTCCATCAAGGACCGCATCGGCCAAGCGATGATCGAAGACGGGCTTCGCTCCGGTAAGATCACGAAGGATACGGTCCTCATCGAGCCGACCTCGGGCAATACAGGTATCGCACTTGCATTCGTCGCCGCCGCGAAAGGGATTAAGCTGATCCTCACGATGCCGGAAACGATGACCGTCGAACGTCGCAAGATGCTCAAGATCCTCGGTGCGCGTGTGGTGCTCACGGAAGGACTGAAAGGCATGAAAGGCGCCATTGCGAAGGCTGAGGAGCTCGCAGCCAAAATTCCGCATGGTCTGATTCTCCAACAATTCTCCAATCCAGCGAACCCCGCGGTGCACCGCCGGACGACCGCCGAGGAAATTTGGCGCGATACCGACGGCAAGGTCGACATGGTCGTGTCGGGTATCGGCACCGGTGGCACCATCACGGGCATCGGCGAAGTGCTGAAAGCGCGGAAGCCGGCGGTGAAGATCGTCGCGGTCGAGCCGGATTCGTCGCCGGTGCTGTCCGGTGGCGCCCCCGGCCCGCACAAATTACAGGGAATCGGGGCGGGATTTGTGCCCGCCGTGTTGAACACCAAGATTTACGATGAAGTCATCCGCGTGAAAGAAGCGGACTCCGGTCCGGTATCGAAACAGGTGAATTCGCTGGATGGTATCGCCGTCGGCATCTCGTCCGGTGCCGCGGTCTGGGCGGCCATCCAGTTGGCCAAGCGTCCGGAAAACAAAGGCAAGCAGATCGTCGTGATCATCGCTTCAAGCAGCGAGCGCTACCTCTCGTCGTGGCTCTTCGCCGACGTGAGCGCCGAGAGCGATTCGCTCGACGACCTTTTCCCGGCGGTGGCGGCACCGACGCCGTGATTTGAATGGTCCGCGACCCTCTCGCGATCCGGACCAAGATTTAGGCGGGCTGCTTCGGCGGCCCGTCTTTTTTATTTCTTCGTATCGGCCGCGTGCGTCGCGTGGGACCAGCGAAAAAAACTCACGCCAAACGCGGTCAGCGCCACGGCTAAGCCGACGGTCTTCATGGCAACACCGGCCAACAGTTGATCTTCGCCCGCCGTGAAATTAGCGAAGATGCGGGGGGCATATTCGTAGGTGGGGTAGAGGATGTCATGGGAGAACGTGATGTAGGCAAACACCGGCGTCATCCCGATCAATACTGCGAGCATGTAGAGCATCTGGCCTCCGTAGCTGATCGGGGGAAAGACCCGTGAGGGACTGAGCAAGGGCCACCAGTAAAACAGGGCGGCGCCGAAAAACGTCACGTGTTCGGCGACGTGGAGGAGCTTGTTTTGCAGCGCCCAGTCATAGAGCGTTGGCATGTGCCAGAGGCTCACGACCAGAGTAAAGACAACGGCGCAAATGACCGGTTGCGTGAGCAAGCGGCCCAGTTTGAGACAGGCGGGTCTGCGCAGTACGGCATCGACCATCCAGTGGGGGAGGCCGAGCAGAAATAAAATGGCGGCCGGATAAATGAGCAGTTGGTGCTGCAGCATATGCGCGCTGAACAAGAATCGTTCCCCGATCTGGTCGAGGGGTGAGCCCACCGCGAGGTAAAAGACGACGAGAGCGCTGTAAAACGCCCAAGCTTGAGCGCGCGGAAACGGTGTGCCGGTCGGAGCGAAGCGCCTACGTAGCGGGCCGGCGAGCACGGCCCAGAGCCAGCCACTGAGGACGAGCCCGCCGATGAGATAGGGTTCGTTGTGCCAGTGGCTCCAGTCGATCATATGAAAAAAGAAAGGCGGCCCGGAGGCCGCCTGACGCAATTGGAATGAGGGCCAACCGGCTCAGCCGATCACGAAGTGGGGAGCGGAAGGCTCGCCTCGACAGCGAAGAGAGTGAGGAGCGCCCACATGGTGCCACCGGCCAGCACCAGCCCGATGAAAAACAAAATCGTGCAGAACGGTTTATCCCACCGCAGATGCATGAAGTAGAAAATGACGAACATGAACTTCACCGTCGAGAGGACGACGAGCATGGTGATGATCAGCCACTTCGCGAACGGCAGATAAACGCCGATGATTTCCACGCCGGTGATCACGGCGAGCAGCATCGCGATTTGGACGTAGATTTGATATTTACTGACGTCGTGCGAATCGTCGTGCGCGGCAGCGTGGGCGTGGGAGGAGGGTGCGCTCATGAGGGAATCGGGAATGGTTTATTTCAGATACTCGAGCAAGTAGACGGCCGTGAAGATCACGATCCAGACGATGTCGACGAAGTGCCAGTAGAGGCCCATGCCCTCGACGTCGATGGCGTGGCGCTCGTTGAAATCGACCGGACCGGAGTCGCGGGCGAAGCTGATCAGAACGCCGCTGGTGACCAATGAGCCGAGGAGTGCGAGATATTCAGCTTTGAGAAAGTGGCTGAAAGCGATGCCGAGCGTGGGTTCGACTTGGATGGCGTGGACGAGGCCCAAGGTGGCCTTGAGCGACAGCAGCAGCAGAGCGAAGAGCACGACCACGTGAATGAGGTTCTTGGTAAACCACGCCCGGGCTTGTCCGGCGACCGGAGCAGGTTTGAACGAGCGGACATACATGAGGCTGAGCCAGATCACACCGATCGCGACGTGACAGCCGTGGGTACCCGTGAGGGTGTAAAACGTGGTCCCGAGCAGGCTGTTCGAGAGGGTCATCTTCTTCTCGAGCACGAAGTGATTGAACTCGTAGACTTGGCAGCCGAGGAAAATCATGCCGAAGAGAATCGTGGCGAGGAGCGACCAGCGGCAGCTCTTGACGTTGCTCTTCTGAATCGCGGTGACGGCGAGCGCCATCATGAGCGAAGACATCAGGAGGATGAACGTGGAGAAGGAGGTCAGCTCCGGACTGAAGACGATTTTGGGATCCAAGCCGCCGGCCGGCGGGTGGAGACGGTAGATCAAATGGGTCGAGATCAGCGTCGCAAAGAACATGCAGTCCGATGCGAGAAACGCCCACATCAGGAGTTTCTTGTTCGGAATGCCCGTGGACGTGCTCGGGTCGTGATGGTGGTCGATGGTGCCGGCGTGGCTGCTCATGTGGAAAGGTAAAGGTTAAGCTGTCGGATCAGTGCTTGGCGTGTTTGTCGTCCACGGGATTGCCGTGTTCGTCGAGGTGCAGGTGGTAGCCGGCGTTGCCTTCGATAGCCCAGAAATAGATGCCGATTAACGTGACCGCACCGCCCACGAGGACCGTACCGAGTTTGGCGTGGATACCCGGTGACCAATCGGAATCGAAGTAGGTCGCGCCAACTCCGACAATCAGCAGACCGAAGCTCGCGACGAAGGGCCAGATGGACTGGTTGGGCATATGGATTCCGCCGCGATCGGCCTCCGCCTTGGCGTGTTCAGCCTGCTCTTTGGCAATTTCATCTTGGTGATGCTTCTCATACCAAAATGCGTCACGGGCATGCACGGTCGGGATGACGCGGAAGTTATACTCGGGCGGGGGATTGGGCAGGCTCCACTCCAGCGTGCGGGCGTCCCAGACGTCTTTGCCGACTTTCTTCCCTTTGAAGAACGTGTAGGCCATGACGGCAAAGTAAGTGAACATACCGATGCCGAGGACAAACGCGCCGATCGAGGCGATGAAGTTGGGGGTGTTCCAACCCATGTTGGCATCGTAAGTGAACGTGCGGCGGGGCATGCCGTTCAGGCCGAGGAAGTGCATCGGGAAAAACGTGACGTTAAAGCCGATGAAGATGAGCCAGAACGAGAGCTTGCCCCAGAATTCGCTGACTTGCCGGCCAAACATCAGCGGGAACCAGTAGTGAATGCCGGCGAGGAGCCCGAAGATCGACCCGCCGATGAGCACGTAGTGGAAATGGGCGATGACGAAATAACTGTCTTGCTGCTGAGCATCGGCGGGAGCGGCCGAGTGCATGATACCCGAGAATCCACCGATCATGAACATCCAGACAAACCCGAGGGCGAACATCATGGGCGTGCGCATCATCAGGCGCCCGTTCCAGAGTGTGCCGATCCAGTTGAACATCTTTACTCCAGTCGGCACCGCGATGCACATGGTCAGGAGGGAGAACGCGGCCGTGGCGACGGCACCCAAGCCCGTGGTGAACATATGGTGACTCCAGACAGCGAACCCGAGAAAGCCGATGGACGCACCGGAGAAGATGACGATTGGGTAGCCGTAGAGGGGTTTGCGCGAGAAGGTGGGGAGGATCTCCGAGACGATACCCATCGCGGGAAGAATCAGAATGTAAACTTCCGGATGGCCGAATACCCAGAACAAGTGTTGCCAAAGAACGGGCATACCGCCGCCGGAAACCTCAAAGAAGACCGTGGAAAAATTCCGGTCCATCATGAGCATGACGAGCGCGATGGTAATCGCAGGGAACGAGAGGATCAGCAGGAATGCGGTGAACAGCGTCATCCACGTGAAGACCGGCAGCCGCATCATCGTCATACCCGGCGCGCGCATGTTAATGATCGTCACAATAAAGTTGAGCGAGGCCGCGATGGACGCGACGCCGAGGAGCTGCAGACCCATGACCCAATAATCGATCGAGTGCTTGGGGATGAAAGTCTTGGATGTGAGGGGAGCGTAGCCGAACCAGCCGCCGTCCGGGGCGCCGTGGTTGGGGCCGGGGATGAACCAGCCGATGTTCAGGATGATCGCACCGGCGACGAAGGTCCACAGCGAGAAGGCGTTCAGGCGAGGGAAGGCGACGTCGCGCGCGCCGATTTGCAGCGGCATGATGAAATTAAAGAACGCGGCCGACAGCGGCATCACGGCCAGGAAGATCATCGTCGTCCCGTGCATCGTGAACATGGTGTTGTATTGCTGCGCGGTGAGGACGGTCCCGTTTGGGAACATGAGCTGGGCTCGGATGAGCAGCGCCTCAAAGCCGCCCACGATGAAAAAAATCAGGGCAAAAAATCCGTAGAGGAAGCCGATCTTTTTGTGGTCCACCGTGGTGAGCCACATTATGAGTCCCGTCTTCGCGGTAGGAATCCACAGCACTGTGGGCTGCGCCGAGGGCGCGTGATCGTCTTTGGTGAGCGGGGCAGAGTGAGCCAGATCCATGAGAGTGTTTTTGTAAAGCGGTTCGGTAGCGGTGCTCAGAGTGAACGGGCGGTCCCGGTCATTTCAGGCTTTCGAGATAGGCGACGAGGGCGACTTCGTCCTCGGCCGTGAGTTTGATACCATCGATTGGTTTCCCGTAGTAGTCCGTCCGGGCGTAGCTGAGGGCCATCTTGTTGCCGGGTTTGACCGACTCGGGATTGCTGATCCAGCGGCGCAGTTGCTCGGAGTTGTTCTCCAAGCGACCGCCGGCAATCGTGGTGCGTGCGCCGACGTGGGTGAGGTCCGGGCCGGTGACGCCCGCCGCCCCGTGGCCCCGCACGGCGTGACAGCCCAAGCAGGTCTTGGCGGTGAAGAGCGCTTTGCCTTTCGCGACCAGCGCGGCGTCTTCGCCTTTTTCGGGATTCTGTTTCTCGCGCCACGAATCCAAGGGTGGGCGAGACGGAATCTCGGCATACTTATCGGTGAAACCGTATTCGTTTTGTTTGAAAGTGCGGAGAGCGGTGAACTGGGTCTTGGGCGCACTGGCGATGGCCGGTTTCGGCGCAACGTCGCGGGCCGGGAGCTTCTGGGCTTCGAGCCATTCGTTGAATTCTTTGGGCGCGAGGGCGATGACCCGGAAACGCATCACGGCGTGGGAATCACCGCAATATTCGGCGCACTGGCCCCAGAAATAGCCAGGCTTGTCGGCTTGCACCCAAAGGTGGTTCGCGCGGTTCGGGATCATGTCGACCTTGCCGGCGAGCTTGGGTATCCAGAGCGAATGGATTACATCGTTGGTGCGAAGGTTGATGCGCACGGGCCGGTTGCTCGGAATCACGAGCTCATTGCTGGTGACGAGTGAGCCTACTCCGTTGATCTGCTCTAGAGGATATTCGAACTTGAACCACCACTGCAGACCGGTGGCGGTGACTTCATAGGCTTCGCCCTTCTTGATGAGGGCATCGAGCTGAGGCCGGGTTTCTCCACCGGGGATGTCGTAGGTATACCAAATCGATTTCAGCGTGGGCACAGCGATGATCACGAGCGCGAAAACCGAGCCGGCGATGAGGCCGATTTCCACGAGAGGGTTGCCGTGACTCTGCGGGGGCGGCTCCGCATGCTCGTCAGCCTCGGTCTTGGCGCGGAACTTCCACGTCGCGTAGGCGAGGACCCCTCCGACCAAAATAAAGATCACGAGGGTCACCCACACCGTCACCATGAACAAATCAAGTTGCGATTGGGCGACGGGACCATCGACCACCATCGTCGATTGGTGGCCGTCCATCCGCCAGAAGTTTAGGTCGCAGCCGGTAAACAAGGACAGGCCGCCAAGCGCGAGGGCCGCGCGGCCCCAGAGGGCGAGTTTCGGGAGAAGGGTGGTCAAACGCATGATGTGCTGTCGTGAAAAAAAAGTGGTGTGGCGTGGACGCCAAGGCGCAAGAGAGTTTGCGAACGCCTCGTCATTTCAAGCCATAATCAGAGATTTTGTTTCAGTGCTACGCGCGGCGTGCAATCTTCAGTACGATCAGTGCCGAATTATTAACCGCGCTGCGTCCGACATTAGCGCAGGGCGTTTCTTCGGCTTCGGGTTTGCATGTTGTCCAGCGGCCACCCACGTTCCGCGTCCCATGAATACACGCTGTTCTCTCTTGGTTTCTCTCCTTGCGATTGCGCTCTCGGGCTGCGGCCAGAAAGACGCTACTCCTGCTGCGGCGAAGGCTGCCGCTCCCGCGCCGGCTGCCGCGGCACCTGCCCCCGCCGCCCCGCGCGTGATCGAGATCACGGCGAATGACACCATGAAGTATAACCTCACGACGATCGAAGCCAAGGCGGGCGAGACGATCAAGATCGTGTTTACCAACAATGGTACCCTGCCGAAGGAGGCGATGGGGCATAACCTCGTGGTGCTGCAGCCCGGCTCCGATGGCGGGGCTTTTTGCGCAGCCGCCATGGCCGCCAAGGCCACCGACTACATCCCCGAAGCGCTGAAGAGTCAGGTGGTCGCCGCGACTGCGCTGCTCGGGCCTAAGAAGAGCGAGGAAATTATTCTCAAGGATCTCAAGGCTGGCGAGTATCCTTATGTTTGCTCGTTTCCCGCTCATTTCGCTGTCGGCATGAAGGGCGTGCTGATCGTCAAATAACGCGAAAGGGGAAACCCGACGACGGCGTCGCGGTTTTCAGACATCGAAGCCGGATGGCCACGTCCGGCTTTTTTGTGTCTGCATCCCACCCTGCTTTGAACGCTCGCCACGTCTTTCCGGTAACCCGTAATGTCGAAAGACGAGAATTCGATGAGTGCGAAAATTTTTAGTCTACAAGCCGAGTTGCTTTGGGCGTCGGTTCCGCCCGCCGTGCGCCCGACGCTTTTGGGTAATGTCTGGTGCGGGCAGTGTCGCACGGCGGTCGAGATCGTCGATTACTCTGGTAAGGAAAAAGCCGGCGACCTGATCTTGCAGGGCCGTTGTGCAGTGTGCGACGGCCGCGTTGCGCGCTTGATCGAGACCGCAGACCGGCAGAACCCCCTGATCTGACGGAAGCAGGAAAGGGCAGGGGGCGAAATCGCCGGCCGCTGTCAGCCCGGGGCGATACCGTGTTGGCGGGCCTGGAGCCAGGCGAGCAGTTGCAGGGTGCGTTCGGCATCGGGGTGAGCGGTTTTCGCGACCAAGAAAAGATGCAGGCGTTGGCGGGAAACACCGAGGAGGCGCGCGAGTTTCGCCTTGTCTCCGCGCGGGCCGAGGGTCGCGACGACGGCGTTGGCGAGTTCGTTCCAGAGAGGAGTGCCGGGCCCCACGCCGAGCGTTTTGTAGCGGAGGCAGGTGCGGCGCTCGCGTTGGATTTTGCGGACTTGGGCGGCGGTGCCCTCCGCCGCGGCGACCAGGCCAGCGGCGAGCGGGATGAGGCGGTGGAGCTTTCCAAGGTGCGGTTGAATCATGAGCAGACGTTACGTGAAAGGCGGCGGTGCGGTAAGTCATCTATTAAATGACAAACGTGTTCGTTAGGCCTATCGCTAAGAAATCGATGTCATTTAATAGATGACAAGTAGCCCGGCGGCTCGGTGGGGGGATGGAAACGGCAGCACGGCCCTTCGGGGCGGGCGCGTCGTGTTTGCGGGGGGGAGACGGGGCCGGAGCGGGCGTGCCGTGTCGGGTGCGGGCGCGATGCGCGGCGCGTGCGAGTTGGGTGTACGCGACCCGCGTTACGTGGGTGTGCGCGACGCGTGCGACGTGGGCGTACGCGACGTGTGCGAGGTGGGTTTGCGTGACCCGTGTGACGTGGGTGTGCGTGACGCGTGTGACGTGGGTGTGCGTGACGCGTGGGACGTGGGTGTGCGAGGCGCGTGCGACGTGGGTGTACGCGGCGCGTGTGACGTGGGTGTGCGAGGAGCGTGCGACGTGGGTGTACGCGACGCGTGCGACGTGGGTGTGCGCGACCCGCGTTACGTGGGTGTGCGCGACGCGTGCGGGGTGCTGCTGGGGGCGCGGTGCGACGTGCTCGCCGGTTGGGTGCGGAGCGACTGCAGGTTGGGGGACTACGGCGCGGGGTGGGCGTAGTGGAATGAGCTGGACAGGGGGCGATGGAGCGTTCGTGGGGTCAGCGTGCGGCGGGCCACCACTGATACAGGAAAAAATAGACGAGGACGCCGGTCACGCTGACATAAGACCAGATGGGAAACGTGAATTTCGCCCAACGCTTGTGGTTTTCGAAGTCACCACGGATCGCAAAGAGGAAGGTGCGGGGCACGAGGTAGGCGATGCTGACGGCGAGGATGATATGGGAGATCAACATCGTGTAGTAAACCTTCGCGATGAGCCCCTGACCACCAAAGGGAGTGTGTACTCCGCGGACGAGAATCTTGTGCGAGACGTAGCCGATGAGGAAAACCACCGAGACGAGGCACGCCGAGGTCATCACGCGACGGTGAGCCTCTTTGCGGCCCGTCTTAATCAAAATAAAGCCGGCGATGAGGAGGAGCGAGGCGACGCCGTTGAGGGTGGCGTTGATGGCGGGGATGTCGGAGACGGTCATGGCGCGGGTGGCGAGGAGGGACGGAAATGTTTAGCGGGGAGGGCGGCGGGACGGTACGGACGGAGGTGCCGCGCCGATGGTGCGCGGCACTCGCTCAAAAATTGGTCATCCGGTCGGCGACGAGCGCGCCGAGGACGAGGGGGAGATACGCGATCGAGCAGCGGAATAGTTTACGAGCGGCGACGTCGCGGCCGTCGGCCCGCAGGAAAACCACGGCGCGCCAGATGAACCACGCCCCGCCGATGGCGGCGGCCAGACCGTAAGCCCATGAGGCGAATCCGAAGTAGACGGGAAGCAAGCTCACCGCGACGAGGGCGAACGTGTTGAAGAGGGACCAGGCGGCGGCCTTGCCTCCGGCTTCGTCGCGCACGGGCAACATCGGAAAATGCACGACCGAGTAGTCGCGGCGGTAAATCCACGCGATGGCCATGAAGTGGGGGATTTGCCAAAAAAAGAGGATTCCGAAGAGAATCCAACCGAGCGTGGTGACGCGACCTTCGCCGGCGGCCCAGCCGATGAGCGGAGGAAACGCGCCGGCAAGCGCCCCGATCTCGGTGCTCCAAATGGACCAGCGTTTCGCCGGGGTATACCAACCGAGATACGCGAAAATGGTGAGGAGCGTGAAGAGGCAGGCCGGAAGATTAACCTTCGCGAAGAGGAGAAATAACGAGGCGATGCACATCAAGGCGCCGACCACGAACGCGGAGCCGGAAGCGATTTTGCCGGAGGGGATCGGGCGGTCGGCCGTGCGCTGCATCTGCGCATCAGTGTCGCTTTCCAGCCACTGGTTCAGCGCGGCGACGCCGCCGGCGGCGAGGGAGGTGCCCAGCAGCACGAAGAAAAGTTTTGCCGGGTTGGACGGCGGGAGCGTGGCCAAGTAGCCGACGAGTGCGGTGAGCACCGAGAGTAGGCTGAGCCGGGGTTTCGTGAGGTCGAGATAGTCCCGGAATTTCGCGGGGATGGTGGGCGCGGCTGCGATGGTCATGGTGCGGGAGAACGTTGCTGGAGGGTATCGCGATGGGCTGTCCACGTGAGCCAAAAAGTCGTCGCGAGGGTGAGTGCGCCGACGATGACGTGAGCGGTCGTCACATCAGAACGGCGGAACGTCCAGATGATCTGGGCACCGAGGAAAATTTGCAGTGCGAGGAGACTGATCAGCGCGGAGGCGGCAGCGCGCATGGGCAGCGTGGAAGCGCGGTCGCGGCGGACGAAAATGACGAGGACGGCCAGCGCAACGGTGAGCACGAGAGCCATGCCGCGATGCGCGAATTGGAGTGCAACGCGGAAATCCCACTGGGGCGGCAACAGCGCGTGTTGCGCGGTGGAGTAGGGGAAGAAGGGGATGGCGAGGCCAGCGTTGTTGTGACGAATAAACACCGCGATGGTCAATTGCACGAGCAGCAGAGAGGTGCAGATGAGAGCGGTGCGGCGCACGCGGGGGCTGATCGCGAGGGGTTGCTCAATCCATGATTTCGAGCAGGCGGCGGCAATGGCGATCAGGACGCAGATATAGATTTGAGCTAGGACGCCGTGGGGCACGCGCAGCATCTGGCCGAGCGACATGGCGAACCCCGGGACGTGGGTGGCGTCGAGCAAGACACGTTGGCCGCCAATGACTCCTTGGAGGCCGACGATCACGAGACCGACCCAACCGAGGCGGCGCAACCACGCCCGGGATTCCGTGCGGTAGAGCCAGATCGCAAGGGCGATGGCGATGAGCCCCATCGTGGCGCCGGACAGGCGATGCGAATGTTCGGCGAACATCGCGATATCGTTGAGCCAACCGGCGGGGTTGATTGAGCCATTCGAGAGCGGCCAATCGACGAACGCCATCCCGGCACCGATGCTCGTTGTGAATGCTCCCAAAGCGACGAGAACGAATACCCACACACTCGCGAAGACGGCGAAAACCGCGAGCCGAGGCTGGTGAGTAGTAGTGCGTGGAGGGTGGGAAGACAAGGCCATCAATAATTTCACCGATCACCAGAAGCTCTGGAACTGTCGTCCGCAAACCCTTTGACAAAGTTATCCGCGGGCGAATCCGTAGTGTGATGCAATCTTATGCCTCCGCCATGTGGGTCGGTGCGACGTGGTCGCTCGGCCTCGTGGCTTGCTCGCAAGCAGATAAGTCGGTGGACGTTAACGGGGCGGCCCTCGCGCCGCCGACGGTGGCGTCAGCCCCGGTCCCGGCGGGAACGGTGGTGAAAAAAGGTGCGGCCGCGGAGCGCTATCCTCTGACGGGCGTGATCGTCTCGGTGGACTTGGCGAAGAAGGTGCTCGTGGTGTTTCATGACGAGATCAAGGGCTACATGCCGGCGATGACGATGGAGTTTTTGGTTTCGAGCGGCGATGCGGCCGTGGCGAAGGCGGGGCAAAAGATTCGGGCGGAAATGATCCCGAGCAAGGCCGGCGATTTTCGGTTGGAGAAGATTTGGCCGAACGACCTGGCGCCGACGGCGGCGGTGGCGGCGGGGGCGATGCAGTTGAGGCAGGATACCTTTACGCGCGGCAAGAACGCCTATCGCGAGATCGGCGAGGCGATCCCGGATTTTGCGCTCTATGATCAAAATGGAGGGGTGGTGCAGAGCGGGCGTTTTCGCGGGAAGATGGTGATGATCAATTTCATTTTCACGCGTTGTCCGGTGGCGACGATGTGCCCGGCCTCGACGACGAAAATGATCTCCGCGCAGACGTTGGCGGCCGAAGCGGGTGCGAAGGAAATCGAGTTTGTGTCGATCACGCTCGAGCCAGCCTACGATACACCCGGAGTCTTGAAAGAGTATGCGGTGGCGCGAGGGATCGATACGCGGAATTTTTCGTTGCTCACTGGGCCGGAGGCGGCGGTGCGGGATTTGCTGACACAGTTTGGGGTGATCGCGGAACTCAAGGGTGACCTTTTGCAACACACGCTCACGACGTTGCTGATCGGCGAGGACGGTAAAATCGTCCATCGCGCAGATGGGAGCGCGTGGGAGCCGAAGGAATTTGTGGCGAGGATGCGGCGGTGAGCACGGCAAGCGAATCGACCGGGAAGCTCGGCCCGCAGCAGCGGACGCAGGTCGCGTGGATCACGGCGGGGGCGTTAGCGGTGTTTGTGGGGATGCGATTTCTGCCGACGGGCACCAATCTGAATCACATGGATTTCCGAGTGAGTGGGCAGAACGCGATTGATTTTTGCGATCCCTCCAATCCGCAATTTATCCCGGTGGTGGCGGTGCGCTCGCCGGTCGCGATGACGGTGCGCTGGGACCCGGGGTTGGAAGCCGGGCGAAAACTGCGCCCGGGGATCGACCTGCAGGCCGACTACGAAGGGCGGAACACGGTGATGTTGCGCACGGCGAACGGTAAGGTGATCGAGTCGCAGGACTTGCTCGTCGCCCACACGAGGAAATTGCATCTCCTGATCGTCGATCCGACCCTGGAAGACTATCAGCATGTGCATCCGGAACCGGGGCGCGTGCCGGGAGAATGGACGTTTTCGTATAAGCCGCACCGCGGAGGGAAGTATCGGGTGTTTGCGGATTTTACGCCGGCGGCGACGGGGCGAGGACTTTATGCGAGTGCGGACCTTGAAGTGGCCGATGATCGCTTGTGGATCATCAGCCCCACGCGGCCGGGTGTGCCCGGGACGTTTCCGTTGCTGGCGGAGAAAAAGCAGTTTCGTTTTTTGCTCGATGCGGTGGTGACGCCGCTACGGGCGGGGCAACCGGCGGATTTGAAATTTTCCGTGGCGCGGCACGATGGTGGCGTCGTGGTGATGGAGCCGGTGATGGGAGCCTACGCGCACCTCGTGGCGTTTGACGAAGCACGGAGCGGATTTGCGCACCTCCATCCCGTCGAGGCTGATTTGACGAAAAAACCGGACGCGATCCGGCCGGAGCTGAATTTCAAAATCACGATTCCGAGCGCAGGTCGGTATGTGATCTGGGCGCAAGTGAACCTGGACGGCAGTGAGGTGTTCGCGCCGTTTTGGTTTGAGGTAGTGAAGTGAGCTGGCTCGGACCGGCTGAAGCCGAGACGACGAACTCGGACGGCGGGCGTTCGTCCGCTACCCACGAGCGCGAGCACGTTTGCTGCCGACCACCGCGACGAAGCGCGGCCCAGGCTCTCAAAACTTCAGGTGCTTTACGGTCACGCCCTTGTTGATGAGTTGCTTCAGCGAGGCGATGCCGATCTTGAGGTGATCGTTGACGTAGGTTTCGTCGATTTGTTTGTCGCTCTCGGCGGTCTTGATCCCCTCCGGCGTCATCGGTTGGTCGGAGACGAGGAGGAGGGCCCCGGTCGCGATCTCGTTATAAAAACCGGTGATGAAAATCGTGGCCGTCTCCATATCGATCGCGAGGGCGCGGATTTTTTTTAAATATTTTTTGAAGACTTCGTCGTGTTCCCACACGCGGCGGTTGGTGGTGTAGACGGTGCCGGTCCAGTAATCGCGCGAGAAATCGCGGATGGTGGTCGAGATGGCTTTCTGGAGGGCGAACGCAGGGAGCGAGGGCACCTCGGGAGGGAAGTAGTCGTTGCTCGTGCCCTCGCCGCGGATGGCGGCGATGGGGAGGATCAGGTCGCCGAGTTCGGCGCGATGCTTGAGTCCGCCGCATTTGCCGAGGAAGAGGACGGCCTTGGGTTGGATTGCGCTGAGGAGGTCCATCACGGTGGCAGCGGTGGCGCTGCCCATGCCAAAATTAATGATCGTGATATCGCCGGAGGTGGCGCTGGGCATCGGTTTGTCCTTGCCGCAGATGGGGACGCGGTGCCACTCGGCAAAGAGGTGGACGTAGCGATCGAAATTAGTGAGGAGAATGTAGTCGCCGAATTCCTTGAGCGGGACGCCCGTGTAACGCGGCAGCCAGTTTTCGACGATGTC
>CAMATV010000026.1 GCA_945861235.1 Opitutus sp. GAS368 | reverse complement strand
CGGAGCTGGTGTTTGCAGGCGCACCGAATCCCGTCGTGCAAGTCATCGAGGAAGCGACGGGCGACATCCTCTATACCGTCCGCGCCCAAGGCGGCCGCTTCCATCCGCGAGTCTATTCCACCGGCAAACACACCATCAAAATCGGCGCGGATAAGCCGGCCACGCACACCTTCGCCGGTCTGCAACCCAAGCCGAAGACCGAGTCCGGGCAGCAAGCCGTGAAGCTGTGAACATCAGACCCATCCACCCCTGCTTCACCGAACGTCCGACTCAGCGTAACAAAACACCCTCCACGCCTTTCATCGATCGCCGCCATTTCCTCCGCGGCTTGGGAATGGCACTCGCACTCCCGGCGTTCGAGAGTCTCAACGTCGGCTTTGCGGCCACCGCTCCGAAGGCCGCTCCGCGCCGATTGCTCTGCATCGGCAATCATCTGGGCTTCTGGCCCGAGGGGTTTTTCCCGACGACGAATGGGCGCGAGTTTACACTCAGCAAGACGCTCGCACCGTTGCAGGCCTATCGGCAGGACTTCACCGTTTTCTCCCATCTCGATCACGATGCGAAGGGCGGCCACGGCGCCGTGCACTCGTTCCTGACCGGCGTGAAAAAAGAAGAGTCGGCGGGATTTCCTGAAAAAAATATTTCGATCGACCAGGTCGCCGCAGAACACGTCGGCTCCGCGACGCGCTATCCCTCCATCACCGCGGGGTTGGCCGAGGGCACGGACATGTGCTGGAACCGCGCGGGCGTGCGCATCCCGCCGGTGAACAATCCCGCGCGTTTGTTCGACGCGCTCTTTGTCGAGGCGAGCGCGGGCGCCAAGGTCGCGGAGCGCGAGCGTCTGTCGCACCGCGCCAGCGTGCTCGATGCGTTGCGCGAGTCGGCGAAGCACCTGGGTGGAAATCTCGATGCGGCGGACCGCAGCAAACTCGACCAATATCTGACGTCGGTGCGCGACGCAGAGCGGCGGCTGCAAATGTCCGAGGCGTGGCTGGGGCGGCCGAAGCCGAAGTCGCCCATCAATGCGATCACGGACGCGGAGCGATTGCAGATCGAAGAGATGCCACTGTTTTTGGATTTGATGGCGCTCGCGCTGCAGACGGATTCGACGCGCGTCGCGACGTTTGAAGTCCCGCTGCAATTTCACACGACCGACCTCAACGTCGGCGGTTACCACGGGCTGTCACACCACAGTAAACAGGAGGGTCTGCTCACCCAATTGCAGATCGTGGAGAAATATCTGATCACGCAGTTCGCGCATCTCCTCGGGAAGCTCAAGGAGGCGGGATTGATGGACAGCACGCTCGTGGTGATCGGCAGCGGCATGGGCAACGGCTCCACCCACTCCAACCGCAATCTCCCGGTGATCCTCGCCGGAGGCGGCCTCCAGCATCAGGGCCACGTCGTGTGCCCGGCCGAGGAGCGCAAACGTGTCCAGTTGTCCAATCTCTGGCTGTCCTCGCTCCAATGGTTCGGCGTGGAGCGCGAGCGCTTCGGGCGCAGCACGGGCACGTTTTCGCCGATGAAGATCGGGTGACCATGAAGCCGCCTTTGTCTGGGTTCAGCCTCCTTACTTTTCGCGGGTTGCTTTCGCTCGGTACGGTTTTGGGTGTCGCCTCGCTGGCATCCGCCGCACCACTCGAACCGTTTCTTCGGGAGTACTGCATCAAGTGCCACGGCCCCGAAAAACAGAAGGGCGACCGGCGGTTCGATTCGCTCACCACCACAATCAAGACTCCGGACGAGGCGCTGCTCTGGCAGGAGATTCTCGATCAGCTCAACCAGGGCGAGATGCCGCCGCACAAGGAGAGGCAGCCGCCGAAACCGGAACTGCTCGCAACCGTCGATGCCATCACCGCCTCCGTCGGTGAGGCGGCGCAGCGTTTCAAAGACACGGCCGCTCATACCGTGCTGCGCCGCCTCAACAGTTACGAATATCGTCAGACCATCGGCGACCTGCTCGGATTGAACGTCGCGGCATGGAATCCCACCGTCGATTTTCCGCCCGAATTACGCGTCGGCGGCTTCGACAACAATTCCGCGGCGCAAGTGACGTCGGGGATGCTGCTCGATCACTATTTTGTCGCCGCCGAGGAGGCGATCCTGCGCGCGACGGCGTTTGGTCCGAAGCCCGAGAACAAGAGTTACGCGCAGAAGTCGCCGTTCTATTTCGAACGCCGGCAGGCCGCGGATCTGCCCAAGCTTTTTCATACCGACCGCTATCGCTGGGTGTCGGACACGGGCTACGATGATCTCGTCGCACGGCACTACCGCGGCGGGCACATCGGATTCGAGCCGATGGCGCGCGGCGGCGCACCGCAGAGCGGGCGCTACACGATTCGCATCCAAGCCGCCGCCATCGACCGCACGCACGCCTACGACTTCATCGACGACTACCGAAACGGCGATCCGATCGTGATGGAACTCGCCGCCGTGAATCGCGAGGGCAGCGTGGAGAGCACGGGCAACATCACCACGCAGCGCACGCTTGCTTTGGTGGAACTCACCAGCGAGCAGCCGCAGTGGTTCGAGTGGACCGTCGATCTCGAACGCGGCGAGGAACCAGAGGTGCGCTTCCGCAACGGCCCGATCCGGGCCAAGCGTCAGTCCTTTCTCATGAGCCGGAATGCCGCGAGGTATCCCGAACTGAAGGCACCCGCAGCCATCCAGAATGCCGGCGAGCGCTCGGTTGCACTGCTTAAAGTCTATCGCGGCCCCAAGCTCCGCATTTGGGAAATGCAGGTCAACGGTCCGCACCTCGATCAGTGGCCGACCCGGGGTCACGCGTTGCTTTACGGCAACCTCAGGCCCGACCAAATCAACCGCGCGACTATTCCTGAACGCCTCCGCGTTTTCGCCGCCGCCGCGTTTCGCCGCCCCCTGCGGGCGGGCGAACTCACTCCCATCGAGGCGCTCGTTGCCGCCAAACTCGACGCGGGCATGCCGCCGCTGGCCGCACTGCAACTCGGTTTTCAAGCGATCCTCTGTTCACCGGCGTTCCTCCATCTGCACGACGGCACCGGTAAACTCAACAACCACGCGCTGGCTTCGCGTCTGTCGTATTTCCTGTGGTCGTCGCTGCCCGACGCGGCGCTGCTCCAGCTCGCCGCTGACGGAAAACTTCACGAGCCGGCGATCCTCAGCGCCCAAGTGGATCGCATGCTCACGGACCCGAAGTCGCAGCGCTTCGTGGAGAACTTCGTCCGACTCTGGCTGAACCTCGACAACCTCGGCGAGATGCCGCCTTCGCCCGACTTCATCAGCTTTTACCGCGACAACCTCGAAGCGGCGATGCGCGGCGAGACGGCGGCATTTTTTCGCCACGTGCTCGACCGCAATCTGCCCCCGCGCGAATTTGTCGCCGCCGACTACACGTTTTTGAATCGCGAACTCGCCCAGCACTACGGTCTGCCGCCGGTAGAGGGCGTGCACCTGCGGCAGGTGTCCGTGCCGCCAGGCGCGCGAGGCGGTCTGCTCGGACAAGGCGTGTTCCTGACCGCCTCGGCCAACGGCGTCGACACCTCGCCCGTCGTGCGCGGCGTCTACGTGCAGCAGAAAATCCTCGGCTACACGCCGCCACCGCCGCCACCCGACGTGCCGGTCATCGAACCCGACGCCAGCGGAGCCAAGACCATCCGCGAGCAGCTCGCCAAACATCGCGAGCAGGCCACCTGCGCCGCGTGTCACCAAAAGATCGATCCCTACGGCTTCGCGTTGGAAAACTTCGATGCCATCGGCCGCTGGCGCGCAAACTACACGAAGGACCAAACGATTGATTCGAGCGGCGAACTACCCACCGGAGAAAAATTCACCGGCGTCGCTGACTTCCGTCGCCTGCTCATCGAGCGCCACGAGCAGTTCACGCGCGCACTTTCCCGGAATCTGCTGACGTATGCTTTGGGTCGTGAACCCGAGTTCAACGACCGCGCCGTGATCGATGACATCGTCAAGAATCTGTCGGCCAAGAAGGGCGGCTTCAGTGATCTCGTCCGCGCGGTCGTGCTCAGTGAGTCCTTTGGGAAGAACTGAATTCATCCTTCCTGTCACTCAGACACCTACCAGGAAAACTATTACCCACATGAAAAACCCCATCCCCCGAATCACTTTCCTTTTCCTGGCGCCAATCGCGGCAATGGGTGCAGACACTTCTTCGCCGCCGCTCAGCGCTCCGCAATCCCGCTCTCCCTCCACGGGCGGCGACACCATCGAGTTATCGCCCTTCGTGGTGAACGTCGACAAGGACAAGGGCTACGCGGCCACCACCACGCTTTCGGGCACCCGGCTTGCGACCGACCTGCGCGACACCGCCGGTTCGCTGTCGATCATGACGCCAGAGCTGATGGCCGATCTCAACGTGACCTCGATCGCCGAGGCGGTCCTGTTCTTCCCAAGCGGCAACGAGGACTTCGGTTCGCCGATCGGCGGCGGCACGCAGGCGGGCAACAACGGTCTGGCCAACCCGGGAACGCGGAAGGTCCGCGGCATCAGCACAACGGCGTCCTCGCGAAACTTCTTTCCGGTGGCGGGGCAGGTTGATATCTACAACTCGGAGCGTCTGACCGGCGCGAACGGTCCCAATTCGATTCTGTTCGGCACCAGCGGCGTGGAAGGCGTCGTGGTCACATCGACCAAGCAGGCTCGCACGGACCGCAATCCGTTCAGCGCAAGTGCCAAGGTCGACAGCAATGGTTCGCGGCGGGGCGCGTTGGATTTCAACTGGGCCGCCCATCCTAAGTTCGCCCTGCGAGTGAACGCCCTGTCCGCCGAGGACCGGGGATTCCGCGACGACGAGATCAAGGTGCAGCAGAGGCTGAATCTCGTGGCGACCGTCAAACCGTTTCGCCGCACCACGATTCGGGCCGATCACGAAAATTTCTCGATCAAGACGAACGTCGTTCCATTGAAGTGGGCGATGGACTCGGGCTACCAGTCATGGCTGACCGGCGGCTCACCCTTAAGCACCACGCCGGTCTCCGGGGCTTGGACCGCGGCACAGCGCAACCAATTCAGCAACGTCCTGAGCCAAAACGGTGTGAGCCTCGTGTTCATGGGTAATAATCCCGGACTGCCGGCGACCCTGAATACCCGGTTCCTGAGTTCGACGATTGAGCGCCCCTTCGGCAACAGCTCGGTCGCGGCCTATCAGGTGCCCGATCCCGTCGCGACCTATGGCATCGCGCGCGATGCCGCGCTCACGCCGGCGACCAAGGCCCTGCCGGGCCACACGCAGACCGGATCCAACACCAGTGTCTTCCTCGAGCAGCGCATCACCGCCGATTTCTTCGTGGAACTGGCCGCCAACCACACCCGGGAGGACACGCGGCAGCGCAATTTCATCATGGACGGGATCAAGATCGATCCCAATCGCTTCCTCGCCGACGGCACTTCGAACCCGGGCTACCAGAAGCTCTATGCCGAGGGCGCCGCCCGCCAAGGGACGCCCCAGGACGAGAATCTGGGCTGGCGCGTCACGGCTTCGTATGACCTGAAGCCGAAAGAGGCGAAAAGCATCTTCGGCCGCCACCGCTTTGCCGGCCTGTGGGAATCGAATCACAACACCTCCAAAACCAATCAGGAATTTGTGGTGAACACGATCGTGGACGGTTCAAACGGCCTGAGCACGGATCCGTTGAACGCCCAGCACCGGCTCAATTTTCGTTCTTACTACACCCCGCAAGACGGCGACGTCAGGCCCTACCCGCACTACGCGGTCTTTGAAAACCCCGCCCTAGCCGACGTCGTCAACCCCAGCAGACCGGGGAGCTATCTCTACAAATTTAGCACGGAAACCACGCAGGCGCCCGGCATCACCGAGAAAGAGCAGGAATCGCGGGCGCTGGTTTGGCAGGGCTATTTCCTGCAAAATCGCCTCGTCGCCACTTATGGCCTGCGCCGGGACGCGATCGACAACTGGACCTTGCGCGCCGCCGACACGAGGCGCAAGGCGGGGACGCCCTACTTCGTGAGTTCCCGCGACTACGACATTCCCGATGGACAAGCACCGGATACGACCCTCGCGCGCACGACAAGAACGCTGGGGTTGGTGGGACACGCCACCAAGTGGCTTTCTCTTACCTACAACCAGTCGGAAGTTTTCAACCCCGCGGCGGACGTCGCCAACCTCTACTCGGCGGACGGCACGCTCCTCCCGCCGGAGACTGGGAAGACCGAGGAATATGGCATTCGGCTCTACCTGCTGGATGACCGACTCACCTTCAGCCTCAGCCGCTACGAGGCGGCGACCCGCAACACCTCCCAATTCAATCCCGCCAACAACACGTTCATCGGGCCGCGCAACACTGTTTACGCGCTCATGCAGCGCAACTGGGCCGGCACCGGCTTGGTGGCCGACATTCCGCCGGAGAGTATTATTCAGATTAACAATGTCCGCGGCCTCACGGATACCGCGCTGTCCGGTTGGGAGATGACGACCGTGTTTAACCCCACCCGTAACTGGCGGTTCCTGCTGACGGGGAGCATCAACAACACCATTGAAAGCAACCGCTACGCGGCGATCAAAACGCTGATCACGGATGATCTGAAGCGAATGGCGGCGTGGAGAGTGCGCCTCGCTCAGCTGGCCAATACCCCGGGCAATCCCACCACGGCCGCCCTCGCCGCCGCGGACCTGATCACGGTCGATGCCCGGCTCGTCGGACTGACCACCGCGCTCGCCGACGCCAATGCCACCGAGGGCCGAGACCTCGCCTCGGTCGGCAAGTATGCGCTCAATGCGGTTACCAGCTATGGCTTCAGCGAAGGTCGGCTTGCCGGGTGGCGCGTGACCGGACGGGGCCGCTATCGCAGTGCGCCCACGATTGGCTACTATCGGGACGCCAACCGTCTCATCCAGGTCAACCGCCCAGTCCGCGGCTCGGAACTTTTCGAGGTCGGCGCCCAAGTGGGGCGGACGTTCAAGCTGAACCAGCGGCAAGTCGAGGTCCGGCTCGATGTCGCCAACCTCTTCGACTTCGACAAACACCTGCCGCAGATTGCCGACACCGACGACTTCGGAGTGTTCGGCAAACCCGGAGAGATGCGAGTCGTGCGGTGGGCCCTCCAGCGCCCGCGGACCTATACGCTCACGGTCGATGTGAAATTTTGAGTATGACTATGCGCCCCGGCCTGACCTGCGAGCGTCAATCGATGACTCACCTTGTCCTCACGCGCCCCCCTTATCGATGTGGAGCGCGCGGCGCCACAGGCAAAATGAAAAACACTCTTCTCCTTTTCGCCGTCGTGCTGCTGGCCCCGCTGGCTCGGCTTTATAGCGCCGAGCCGAAACCCAACGTCCTGCTCATCCTCTCGGACGATCACAGTTACCCGCACGTCGGCTGCTACGGGAACCAGGACATCATGACACCGCACCTCGACCGATTCGCGGCCGAGGGCATCCGCTTTGATCGGGCCTATGTGACCAGCCCCCAATGCGTGCCGTCGCGGGCAAGCATCTTCACGGGGCGATCGCCGGTGGCGATCGCGATGTCGCGCTTCTCAGCGCCGCTGCCGCGCGAGATCAAGACGTATGCCGAGGCCCTGCGGGCGGCCGGCTGGTTCACCGGGGTCGCCGGACGGATGTATCACATGGATGGAGCGAATGTGAACGTGGCGGAATCACAGACGGTGTTTGATCGACATAAACTCGTCACGTTTCCCGACCGCCTCGACTACGTGAAAACGGGAAGCGGCAGCGAGGCCGGGCTCGCGCAGTTCCGTGAGTTCCTCGACCTCAAACCCGCCGCGAAGCCATTCTTCCTGCAGCTCTGCTCCAACGATCCGCATCGCCCCCTGAACACCCACGGCCCGGTGAAACACGATCCGGCGAAGATCACACTTCCCTCCCATTACCCCGACACTCAGCTCGTGCGGGAGGACTTCGCGCGCTACTATGACGAGATTGCGCACTTCGATGTATTCTTCGGCGAAGTGATGGCGGAGTTGGAAAAGCGCGGCCTCGCCGCGAACACCCTCGTCGCCTTCATGGGCGACAACGGCGCGTCTCAATTCCGCGGCAAGGGCACACTTTACGAGTTTGGCATCCGCGTGCCCCTACTCGTGCGCTGGCCGGGCAAGGTGAAGCCGGGCTCGACCTCGGCGGAATTGATCAGCGGCGAAGATCTGGCGCCGACGTTTCTGGCCGCCGCCGGCCTCCCCGTGCCACCGGAAATGACCGGGAAAAGTTTCGCGAAGCTCCTGCGCGGCGCGCCATTCGTGGGACGACAGTTCGTCTTCGCCGAACGCGGGGCGCACGGCACGAACCTGCCGGGCAACAGTGCGGATTTTGATCTCGGCCGCGTGGTGGTCAGCAAGACCCACAAGTTGATCTACAACGCGCTGGGCGAGCTGCCGTATTGGCCCGTGGATTTCGCACGGGAAGCCTTCTGGCAGGAACTCGGGCAAATGCACCGCGGCGGAAAGCTCGAGCCGAGGATCGCCCAGCTCTACTTCGCCGCGACGCGTCCCCCGTTCGAGCTCTACCACCTAGAGAACGATCCCAACGAGTTCACCAACCTCGCGGGCACCCCTGAAGCCGCGAGCGTGGAACGTGAGCTCATGGCCACCATGCAGGAGTGGATGATCCTGCAGCGCGACTTCCTCCCGTTGCCCGTGCCCTCCCGGCGAGTCGGAAACCGCGGAGAAAAGTAAACCGACCTTCCCTCATGAACCCATGAAAACACCGCGTCCCTCCTCCCGCCGCGACTTCCTCAAGAAGTCCGCGGCTTCCGTCTTTGGCTTTACCTTGCTACCGGCTTACCTGACAGCGGCCCGCGCCGCCAGGAATCCCACCCTGCCACCCAGCCGGCGGATCAACCTAGGGTGCATCGGCGTCGGTGGGCGGGCCGCCGGGGCCATCCCGAGCCTGACCAGCGATGGTCACGCGGTGCCGGTGGCTTTTTGCGACGTCGATTTTGAGGGCTCGAGAAAAATCGAGGGCAATCTGGAAACCTGGCCCGACGTGGCCCGCTTTCAGGATTTTCGGCTGATGCTGGACAAAATGGGGAAGGATATCGACGCGGTGAGCGTCGTGATCCCCGACCACAACCACTTTGTCGCGGCCATCCACGCCATGGCGATGGGCAAGCATGTCTATGTGGAAAAACCGCTGACGCACACCTTCGCGGAAGCCGAGATCCTCATGCGGGCTGAAAAGAAATTCAAGGTAGTGACGCAAATGGGAAACCAGGGCCATACCTCCTCCGGTGCAGCGCAATTCAAACAAATGGTGGCGGCGGGTTTGACAGCGGACGTCTACAGGATCGACGCCTGGAAGCAACCCTCCCTGTGGTTCATGCAGCCCCAAAAACGCATCTCCGCCTTTCCGCCCGAGGAAAAACTACCGGACTCATTTTCCGATTGGAACCTCTGGTGCGGGCCCAAGGCCGTGCGGCCCTACAACGCTCTCTACCACCCGTTTGGTTGGCGCGCCTTTCACCAATACGGCTGTGGTATGTTCGGCGACTGGGGCTGCCACATCATCGATTTCGTCCATCACTACTTGAATTTGGGCCTGCCCACGACGGTGTCGCCGGTTCGCTTGGATGACTACAACAAGGTCATTTTTCCTCTGACCTCGCACATCCGGTTTCAGTTTGCGGCCAGAAGTCCCGGCGCGCCCGCCGTCGAGCTGATGTGGAAGGCGGGGGCCGACTGCCATCCCGTCTTCGACGAAAAATTCGGTGATCTTCAGGAAGACAAGTCGATCAAACTACCCGCGCTCGGCGAGGCCGGAACTCTTCTACACCGAAAACAAGGCGACTATGTGATTATGCGCGGCCATCACGGCGACGCCTCGCGGATTCATCCGCGAAAAGTAATGCTGGAAAAATGGGATGCCATCAAAGCGCCCAAGCCGGACTACACGCATGGCACCAGCTTCATTCAGGCCTGCCTGGGCAACACCACGACGACCTCGCCTTTTAGCGTGGCCGGCGAACTGACCCAGGTGCTGAACCTCGGCATGATCGCGGAATACTTGAACGTGGACCTGAATTTCGATCCGAAGACGAAGCGGTTCATCGGCAACGACGAGGCGAATTTCCTACTTTCCGGTGCTAAGCCACGCGCCGAATGGGCTCACTATTACACCTTGGCCTGACGTCACTCCACGACCTTCCCAATGAATCGAATCCACACTTGCACTCTCGCGATCTGCCTCACTCTCACTCGTATTTTGCCCGCGGCTGAGTTCGGAACGGCCCCCGACCCCTATACCGGCAACTGGTCTGGAACAGTGAAGTCCACGGCGAAGGAATCGCCGGTGCACGCGACCGTGATCGCCTACAAGAATAGATATGAGGTCACTTTTCGGGCGGAACCCGATCCGCGGAGACCAGCCATCGCTGTTTTCAGCGCCACGGTTCAAACGGATAAACTGGTTTTGGAAAGAGACCTCAGCGCGACCCCGACTGACGCTGCGTCCGCGCAGAGTGGAGTGCCGAACAAAGCCGTGCAATGGAGCGGGCAGGCCAAAGGCAATGAGTTGAAGGGGACGATTGCGGGCGGTGAAACCGGCACCTTCTCGTTGCAGAAAATCCCTTTCCAAGCCTCGCCCACCTTGGGCGAGAAGGCAGCGGTCGGAGCCGCCATCCTCTTCGATGGCACCCACCTGAAAGCCTGGGAATCGAAGCAGACTCCAGGCGACGCCATCCAGTGGCTTGTCACGGATTCCGGCGCCCTGGAGATCGTGTCCCAGCGTGCGGGGAAAAAGAACAAGCAAGACCTGCGGACGAAGGACAACTTTCAGGACTATCGCCTGCATCTGGAATTCAAGCTCGCCCACAAGCCGGAAGCGACCGGGCAGGGTCGATCCAACAGCGGCATTATCCATCTCGGGATCTATGAGACGCAGATCCTGGACAGTTTCGGTCTCTATGGCCGGGACAACGAATGCGGCGGCATCTACAAGATCCGCGAGCCTGACCGCAATGCCGGCTACCCCGCCGGCCTTTGGCAAACGTATGATATCGAGTTCAAGGCGCCGCGCTTTTCGTCCGAGGGAAACAAAACCACCGATGCCCGCATGACCGTGCGACTGAACGGCATTTTGATCCACAACGACGTCGCCGTGCCCAAGCCCACCGGAGGTGGAAAAGAGACGGTCCGCGGGCCGATCGTTCTGCAAGACCATGGGAATCCGGTGCAGTTTAGAAATATCTGGGTGGTTAAGCTCAATTGATTGGGATCTAGAAAATCGAAGCCAACGACGATGTCCTCCAGAAACATCTTTTCCCTGCTCACCGCATTACTCGGGCTTGCCGCAAGTGTGAGCGCCGGCTCGCCGCCGAACATCCTGGTGATTCTGGTGGATGACATGGGCTACTCTGACCTCGGCTGTTATGGCGGAGAGATCCGCACGCCGAGCATAGACCGGCTCGCCGCCAACGGGATGAAATTCTCGGCGATGTATAACACGGCGAAGTGTTATCCCACCCGCGCCTGTTTGCAGACTGGGGTTTACTTCCAGCGCACAGACCGGGATTTTTCCAACACCGCGACGTTGGGAGAGGTGCTACGACCCGCCGGTTACCACACCTTGTGGTCGGGTAAGCACCACGCGAAATTCAATCCGGTGACGCGGGGTTACGACCGCTTCTATGGACTGATTGGCGGCGCGCAAAACCACTTCAATCCGGGCAGCGGCCCTGCTCCCGGTCAGCCCGCGCCGGCCTCCAAACGCGACGGGAACCGCTGGGCGCTCGACGAGACAGGGGGAGGCGACGTCAAGGATTTCATCCCGCAGGATCCCAAGTTCTACGACACCGACGCCTTCACCGATCAGGCGCTGATTTGGCTAAATGAGTATCAGCATACGCAGAAACCGTTCCTGCTTTATCTGGCCTACACCGCGCCGCACTGGCCGCTGCAGGCCTGGCCGGAGGATATCGCCAAATACAAGGGCGTTTACGACGGTGGCTATGAGGCGATTCGCCAGGCCCGCT
The DNA here is from genome assembly GCA_945861235.1 of Opitutus sp. GAS368. Lineage (GTDB taxonomy): Bacteria > Verrucomicrobiota > Verrucomicrobiia > Opitutales > Opitutaceae > GAS368. Next base: position 3,649 of record CAMATV010000026.1, on the reverse strand, counting down.
ATGAGCGTCAGATCAAGCTGGGTTTGGTGGCTCCGAAAACCTCGCCTCTGCCTCCGATGGAGTATGGGCGAAAGAGTGGGAATAAATGGGCCGATCTTTCGCCGGAGGAACGCCGGCTGGAAGCTATGCGAATGGAAATTTATGCCGCGATGGTCGATCGGGTGGACCAAAATATCGGCCGAGTGCTCAAGCGATTGAAGGAGCAGGGGAAACTCGACAACACCTTGGTCCTCTTTCTGTCGGATAACGGGGCCTGTGCGGAAAATCCCAAGGTAAACAACGTCGATCCCGAGGCCCCGCTGGGCAGCGTGGCGAGCTTTGTGAGCTACGGCCAAAACTGGGCGTCGGTGGGCAACACGCCGTTTCGCAAATGGAAGCAGGACAGCTTCGAGGGTGGGATCGCCACGCCCCTCGTGTTGCACTGGCCCGCGGGCCTCAAGCCGCAACCCGGCTGGAATCGCGAGCCTGTCCATCTCATCGACATCATGCCCACCGTCCTCGCCGTGAGCGGGGCGAAGTATCCCGGTGTTTCGAAAGAGGCGAAGCTTCCTCCGCCGGACGGGGTGAGTTTGCTCCCCGCGTTCGCGGGCCAGACGGTCGCGCGCCCGCGTCCGTTGTTCTTCCAATTCGGCCGAGGCTCCGCCGTCCGCGACGGCCAGTGGAAGCTCGTGCGTCAGGGGGCGGCTTGGGAGTTGTATAACCTGGCGACGGATCGCACGGAGACCCGCGATCTCGCAGCCCAGCGGCCGGAGTTGGTCCAGCAAATGGATGCCGCCTGGCGGGCCTGGTGGAGGGATTGCACAGGCAAGGACTGGACCGGCACGGCCCCCCCGGAGAAGGAGAACGAATGACCGGCGCGCAGGCGCACCCTGATTTGGAAATTGAACCGGTCGTCACATGCCGAGAAAGCAAGACAAGATCTCACACCTACGAGGGCACCGCGTGCTCTTGACGACGCCCCCGGAGTTCGCGGCTCCGTCACCTACGCCATCGGCCGCGAGCCCGGCCTCACCGACCGCGCCGCCGTCGACACCATCGTCAAGGACCTGCGCACCCCCCGTCGCGGTCTCCGCGACATGATCCACGGGATCGTGGCGAGCCCCGCGTTTCAGGAAAACTGATCGTTCATTTATCCCACCGAACCCATGCCACCTCCCGACGGCGCTCTCCTAGCGAAATCCCACGCCGCTCCGTCGATGCTCCTTTCCCGTCGCTGATTTCAACCGCTCGGGAGTTAATTCACGTCAAACATAGGCAGTGCGGGCGTGGTTTCGATTGCGGGCGACGGCAGCGGCCGGGGCGCGCGGAGCAACGGGCCAGCTTGGCGCGAGACGTTCGCCTCGCCCGCATCCGCACTTGAACTCCGCGGTTCGCAACCGCATTCGTCTCGCCGTGGATTCGCCCCGTCCCGATCACGCCGCTTGGTTTACCTCCGAAGTGCACCCGCATGAGGCATTGCTGCGCGGATGGTTGCGGGCGCAGTTTCCTGCGCTGCCGGATCTCGACGACATCGTGCAGGAGGCTTTCGCCCGCGTGCTCCGGGCACACGCCGAGGGCACGGTGGTCTGCCCGCGGGCGCTGCTCTTCCAGGCGGCTCGCAACCTCGCGCTCAACCAGATCCGCCACCGGAGCTACACCCATCCGATCGAGTTAACGGAAACCGATCTCTCGGGTGTCTTGGCCGATGGCATCGGCGTGCCGGAAGCGGTCGTCGCCTTCACCTGCGCGAGAAACGCTGTCAGGGTCTGATCCAGTTCCTTGGTCTTCTCCGGCATTTTCGCGGAGAGGTCGTTTCGGTCGACAGAGCCAGCCATCCGGCGTGCCGCGAAGTTCCTTGGTTTAGTGCGGGCGAACGGACTACGGCAGCCACTCCGGGTCAGCGGCGAAGCTGCGGCGGGCGAGTCCGGGGCGCAGCATGTCGGTGCCTTCGGCTTGGTCGAGAATCCAGCCGGTCTTGGCGCCCACGTCGTCCATGGCGCGTTCGAGCACGCGGGCTGCGTGGATCTTGTCGCCGCGCCCGGCCTTGATTTCCACCGCGACGCGCGTGGAACCGCGTTCGACGACGAGATCAATCTCCGCGCCATCCGCCGTGCGCCAGAAAAAGAATTGCGCGTGCGGATGCCGCAGCTTTTCGCGACGGATGACGTCTTCGAGTACGAAGGTCTCCCAACTCGCACCATGCACGGGATGATTCCTTACTTCGTCCAGCGTGCCAAGGTTCAGCAGATGATGCAGCAGCCCCGAGTCGCGCAGGTAAACCTTGGGGGCTTTGACGAGCCGCTTGCCGACATTGCGGAAAAACGGGGGCAGCCGGCGGATGAGAAACGTCTGCTCCAGAATATCGAGATGCCGAGCGATGGTATGATGCGACACGCCGAGCGACGCGCCGAGCGAGGAGGCGTTGAGCATCCCGCCCTGCGCGTGGGCAAGCATGGTGAGCAGTCGGCGCAGGAAAAGTGGGTCGGCTCGCACGCCGAGCTGCGGCAGGTCACGCTCCAGATAGGTGCGCAGATAGGCTTCCCACCATTCACGGAAATTCCCCCGCAGCGCGTCCGGAAAGCCCCCGCGCAGCCAGAGGTCGGTCCAGGCCCTTTTCGGCGTTCCGGGTGCGACCTCGGCGACGGTGAGCGGGTCGAGTTCGAGAATGCCCACGCGCCCCGCGAGCGATTCGGACACCTGCCGGATGAGCGTGGGTTGCGCTGAACCGAGCAGGATAAAACGACCGTTGCGTCGGCGGTCGCGGTCAATCAGTCCGCGCAACGCCGCAAAGATTTCCGGCACGCATTGGACTTCATCCAGCACCAGCGCACCGCTTTTTCCAGGGAGCCGGCTCTCAATCTGAAACAGCGGGTCTGCGGTGAACAATTGACGGACGCCCGGCTGCTCCAAATCAAGGTAAGGCGCTTGCGGGAACGCCGCGCGGGTCAGGGTGGTCTTGCCCACCTGGCGCGGCCCCAAAATGAGCACCGCCGGAAACTGCCGGGCCAGCGCCCGGAGACGGGGGGAGTGAAGTCGATTCCACATACCCCGCATATTGGAGGTGTAGCTTCCAATATCAAGGCCATCGTTCTTCTCGGATTATTTTTCCGCCACTCGTCGAAGAGGTCAAAGTCGTCGCGGCCGCGGCTTGCCGCGGCCTACAATTTCGTCCGATGGGTGAAAGTGACGGTGCTGATGAGCAGCGGTTGATCGGCCCGGCCTGTCCACCGATGACCGCGCGTTCGATTTTCATTCAGTAACGGGCGGCCACTCACTCGTCCTTCCCAATCTTCGTCTGCACGGTCGTCGCCTTCACCTGCGCGAGAAACGCCGTCAGCGTCTGATCCAATTCCTTGGTCTTCTCCGGCATTTTCGCGGAGAGGTCGTTCGCCTCGCTGAGATCGTTCGAAAGATCGAACAACTCGAGTTTCCCTGTCTTCCAGGTCTTCACCAATTTGAGATTACCCCAGCGCAGTGCCGACTGGGCGACGCGGTCGTAGGCATAGTGGAAGATCAGGTAGGGCCGTTGGCGCTTCACTTCACCCACACCGGCATTGGGACGACGATATGGCGCTCTTTCAGCCCCGTCCTATCAACGCCCCATCCAGCCGCCGTCGACGATGAGCGTCGCGCCGTGGACGTAGTCGGCCGCGGCGGACGCAAGGAATAC
>CAMATV010000025.1 GCA_945861235.1 Opitutus sp. GAS368 | reverse complement strand
GCGCGGCTGGATTCCTCGGTGAGCCGCGAGGTGTTTGAGGAAATCCAAAGCGCTTTGCGCGCGCGAAGCCTAAAACTCCTCTATGTCGCACCCGAGCGTTTCGCCAACGAACGGTTTCTCGCCCAGCTGAAAACACTCCGGATCGATCTGCTGGTGATCGATGAGGCGCATTGCATTTCCGAGTGGGGTCACAATTTCCGGCCCGACTACCTGAAGCTCGCGCGCTACGCCGAAGAGTTGAAAGTAGGGCGCGTGCTGACACTCACCGCGACGGCGACACCGGCGGTCGCGCAGGACATCTGCCGCGCGTTTTCCATCGCGCCCGAGGCCCACGTCCACACGGGCTTCTATCGGCCGAATCTTTTTCTGCGCGTGACGGCGTGCGCATCGCCGGAGCGAATCAGCGTGTTGATCGAGCGGCTCCGGGCGCGATCACTGGGCCCGACCATCGTCTACGTGACACTCCAGAAAACTGCCGAGCACGTCGCGGCGGCGCTGGTCGCGGTCGGGTTCACCGCCGAGGCCTATCACGCGGGCATGGAGGCAGAGGTGCGCGAGGCCGTGCAAAACCGATTCATGGCGTCGGACCGGGCCATCGTCGTCGCGACCATCGCGTTCGGCATGGGGATCGACAAGGCGAACATCCGCGCGGTCTATCACTATAATCTCCCGAAAAGCGTTGAAAACTACGCGCAAGAGATCGGTCGCGCCGGGCGTGACGGTGCACCGTCGCACTGTGAAATTCTCGCGGCGGCTGAAGATCTCACGGTGCTGGAAAACTTCACCTACGGCGACACACCCACGCCCGAGGCGCTGCGTGATTTCCTGAAGGAGCTCTTGGCCAATCGGACGGCGGGCGAGGTGTTCGATATTTCCACCTACGAACTCTCGGCGCGGCACGACATCCGCCAGCTCGTGGTTTCCACCGCGCTGACCTACCTCGAACTCGATGGACTGATCGCGGCGACCGCACCGTTCTACACGACGTATCAGTGGAAATTTCTCCGCGCCCCCGAGGAAATCCTCGCGCGCTTCGACGCCGAGCGGCGCACATTTCTCGAAAGACTCTTCGCCCTCGCGAAGGTCGGCCGCGTGTGGAACTCCGTCGTCCTCGCCGAAGCGGTGGAGGCGCTCGGGGGCGAGCGCGACCGCGTGGTCAAGGCCCTGACGTTCCTCGAGGAGAAAGGCGATCTTGAGCTGCAGGTTGCCGGTGTGCGTCAAGGTTACCGCGTAGTGCGGGTGCCCGAGGATTTGGCCGCTGTCTGGCACGAACTGCGGCGGCGATTCTCCGTTCGCGAAAGCAGCGACATCGCGCGGGTGGCTGCGGTCGCAGGGTTGGTCGGAGGGGAGGGATGTCTCGTCCGTCGGTTGCTCGCGTATTTCGGCGAGGAGCACGGCCGTGGCTGCGGACATTGCGGGTTGTGCGCGGGCGAGGTGCGCGCCGTGCTGGAGCGCGCGGCCGCCGCGGTCCCCTTCACCGCCGATGAACTCCGCGCGCTCTGCGCGGAGCATCCGCGCGCGCTGAGTGGTGCTCGGCCGCTGGCGCGTTTCTGTTGTGGCCTGTCGTCACCCGCGCTCGCCACGGCGAAACTCACGCGTCACCCGCGTTTCGGCGCTGCCGGCGAGGCACCGTTCACCCAGGTGCTTGAGGCCACGAAGTCGGCCTTGCAGGGTGCCGCCTAATCGCGCCGGTTACCGTGTTTCGACGACGATCGCGTGGCGGCGACCGAGGTGCTGGTGGTTGGTCAGAAACCCGTCGCAACCCGAGGGGCTTGCGGTCGCGAAGTGGCTGGCATCCGGTTTCCTGAATCCGCAGTTCTCTCGCAAGACCGACGCTGGCTCCAGCGTGGCGCGGTCAGGCCGCGACGATGTTCGTGACCGCGGATATTGCCATGAGTGCGTCGAAGGCAATGAGGCCGAAGCGCAGCAACGTGCGGACCGTCGGGTCGAGCGTCACACGTTGCACAACTTCACGGCTTCGCGCAGCGAGGTCAGCGCGTCGCGCTTCGGGAGAAATTCCTGGCCGACAAAGCCCTTGAAGCCGGTCGACTTGATCGCGCGCATGATGGCCGGGTAGTTGAGCTCCTGCTGGTCTTGGGATTCGAATTCGTTCCGCCCCGGATTACCGGCGGTGTGGTAGTGGCCGATGTAGGCGGCGTTGTCCTTCAGCGTGCGAATGACGTCCCCTTCCATGATCTGCATGTGGTAGATATCGTAGAGGAGTTTGAAGCGTTCGGAGCCGATCTGCTTGCAGAGTTCCACGCCCCAAGCGGTGCGATCGCACATGTAGTCCTTGTGGTTTACCTTCGAATTGAGGAGCTCCATCACGAGGGTGACGCCGCGCTTTTCGGCGATGCTCAGGAGACGTTTGAGACCGACGGCGCAGTTTTCGAGGCCCTGCTGATCGTCCATTTTTTCGCGGTTACCGGAAAAACAAATGAGGTTGGTGAATCCGGCGTCAGCGACTTCGGCGATGCGCTTCGTGTAAATCTCCACGAGCGTATCGTGATGTTCGAGACGGTTGAAGGCTTTGCCGATCCCGCCGACGTTGACGCCTTGGGGCGTTTTGGCGGTCGGGTTGCTGACCATCGAACAGAGGAGACCGTGTTTCTTGAGGGTGGGGAAATCTTCCGGCTGGAGCAGATCAATCGCGACGAGGCCCATTTCTTTTCCGGCTACGGAGAAGGCGTCGAGGTCGATCTTGGGCCAACACCATTTGCAAGCCGACTGGCGGAGCGGGCTCGACGTCGTGGGCGTGGCGGGGGTGGATTTGGTGGCGGCGTCAGCGGCCCGGGAGCGACTCAGAGAGGCGAGGGCGGTGGCACCGGCGATGGCACGAAGGGCGGTGCGGCGGGAGATCGGAGATGACATGGGCAAGAGGGAGGGGGTGTGACCGTCGGCCTGCGCGTGGGAATTGGCAAGTGCGCACGTGGCGGACCAGACACCGTGGCGGACTCTGCGGAAGAGCAGCGGCGCGGTCTCTTCGAAGCAGCGGTGCCACACGACGTAATAGTGCCGGCCTGCCATCGGAAAAAAGGTGTGGCGCACTTTGGCGGCGGACAACGCGCCCGCCATGCGCTCGCTCGAGGCGAACAACGAGTCCTACCGACCGCAGCCGATCCCGAGCCGTTTGAGTTTGGCGTTGGTGCCGGTCGGATCGTCGAGGAGGGCTTTGCAACGACTTCCTTGGCGAGGTAGCGCTCGAAGGTGCCGTTGTTGTACCCCGGACCGCCGAAGGGCACGGCGTGACCCCAAGGCAACACGATGATCATCAGGACCGTTTTTTCGCGGCGAGGAGATTGTCGGCCCTGAAATGCAACTGCTCAATGCTCGTGAGTTGTTCGCAAGGGTGCAGCGCAGTAAGAATGGCGATCCCGGGTTGAGTGATCCGCAGCCCAGCAGACTTGAGCTTCGCGATGGCGCGTTCGAGCGAAGACGCGCCCCGCGGGCAAGCGTGGAGTCAGGCAGCGGTAACTTTCGTGGGTTTGAAAGAATCAATTGGGGCAAGCCGGCTACGTGCGTCGCGTTGATTTGCCGGCATTTCCTTCTCGGGGATTTTCCCAAGGCGGGAGCGGGTAAATGACGCGAGCGCGAGGTTGCGCGAGGGCTTCGCGTGTGCCACGGTCCGCCTCCCTTTCACATGGAAGACCCTGATTTCGCCGACATTGTCACCCTCATCTGCAAGGAAGATCCGCGCTTTGATCGCAAGGCCTACGACTTCGTCCGCCTCGGGCTAGACCACGCGGTCAAGGAGTTGCGCAAGAAGGATGCCGCCCGTGCGGATAAGTCCCGCCATGTGAGCGGAGCCGAACTCCTTGATGGTCTCCGCGTCTACGCGCTCGACCAGTTCGGGCCCCTCACGCACACGGTGCTCACGGCCTGGGGGGTCACGCGTTGCACGCATTTTGGCGACATCGTTTTTAATCTGATCGAATACAACGTGTTTTCAAAAACCGAGAGCGACCAGCGCGAAGATTTTTCCGACATCTACGATTTTGAGACGGCGTTCGTGAAACCTTTTCAACCCACCAAGCGCGCCCGCCCTCCGGGAACCTCACCTTCGACGGAAGTCCTCGGTGCGGCCTAGCCTTTTTTCGGCCGGCTTGAGCGAATGATTCGCGGCCTCCAGCCAACCCTCCTTCATGCCCACACTGTTGTCCTCCGCCACCGCTGATCTTCACCTGCTCGATGCTTTTTGGCGCGAGCCCGTTGAGCGCACCGTCCTCCCCAATGGTCTGACGCTGATCCTCAAATCTGATCGCTCCGCTGCCCTGGCTTCGGTGCAGGTCTGGGTGAAAACGGGGAGCATTCACGAGGACGCCCACCTGGGCGCGGGGCTGTCGCATTATCTTGAACACATGCTGTTCAAGGGCACTACGCGCCGGGCCGGCCGCGAAATTTCCGCGACGGTGCAGGCGCACGGCGGCTACATCAATGCCTATACGACCTTTGACCGCACGGTTTACTACATCGATCTGCCCAGTGAGCACACGGCGGTCGCTATCGACCTGCTCGCCGACGCGGTATTGAACTCCACGCTCCCGGCCGACGAAACGGCGAAGGAGAAAGACGTTATTCTCCGCGAGATCGCGATGACGAAGGATGACCCGGATAACCGATTGTGGGACGCGCTTTTTTCGACGGCTTTCCGCGAGCATCCGTATCGTCAGCCCGTGATTGGCCACCGCGAGGTGTTTTCCGCCGTCACCCGGGAAGATCTCGTCGGCTACTACCGAGCGCGTTACGTGCCGAACAATCTGGTCGTCGTCATTGTGGGCGATATCGATCTCGCCGCGACCCGCGCCGCGGTCGAGCAACACTTCGGCTGCACGCCGCGCGCGCGCCTCGCCCCCGTGTTGGTTCCGGCCGAGCCGCTCCAACTCGCTCCGCGGGCTGAGCACCGCTTCGAGGATGTCGAGCTCACCCGCGGCGCCCTCACTTGGCCGATTCCCGGACTCACGCATGCGGACGCACCGATCCTCGATCTGCTCGCCACGGTGCTGGGCGGCGGCGATAGCTCCGTGCTGTGGCAGGAGATCCGCGAGAAGGCCGGGCTGGTGCACTCCATTGACGCATCGAGTTGGAATCCCGGCAGCAGCGGATTGTTTTGCATCGGTTACACGGCGGATGCTGACAAGCGCATCGCCGCCACCGCCGCCATCGAGCGCGTGTTGACCCGCTGCGCGACGAAGGGGTTCACGGCCGGCCAACTCAAGAAAGCTCTGCGCCAAATCGTGGTGGGCGAAATCAACTCGCGGAAAACCATGAGCGGCCAAGCCTCGCGGCTCGGCGCCGCCGAAGTCGTGGTGGGCGACCTCGACTACAGCCGTTCCTATTTCGATCAGTTGCGCGATGTGAAGCCGTCCGACTTAGTGCGGGTGTTAAAGGCCTACGTTTCGTCCGCTCGCCAGACGTCGATTTCGCTCAACCCCAAGGCGGCCGTTGCCGCGATCGAAGCGCCTGAATTGACGCGGACGTCCATGCCTGATTTCCAAGAAATTATGTTGCCGAACGGAGCGCGGCTTCTGCTTCAGCCGAATCGCCACCTCCCCAATCTCCATTTCCGGCTCGGAGCGAACGGCGGCGTGCTTTTCGAGGAGCCAGGCCAGCGGGGGTCCACGTCGTTGCTCAGCACGATGCTCACGAAGGATGCCGGCCAGCGCACGGCCGCGCAGGTCGCTCAATTCATCGAAGAGGTCGGCGGGTCGTTTGGTCCGCTGGCGGGCAACAATAGCATTGGGGTCGCCGCCGAAGTACTGCCGCCCGATTGGGCGCGGGCGCTCGCGGTCATCTCCGATGCGGTGCTGAAGCCGAAATTCGTCGCCGCTACGTTTGCCACCGAACGGGACGCGCAACTCGCGGGGCTCGCGCAAGACGCCGATGATGTCGTCACGCTCGCGCGAAAACTCCTGCGGAAAAAATTCTTCGGGGCGCATGCGCTGGCCCTCGATGCGAGTGGCGACGAGGCCGGTGTGAAGGCGCTGACTCCCGCCGCGCTGCGGGCGCTCCACCGCCGGCTTTTTGTGGCACCGAATGTCGTACTCGCGGTGGCCGGCGATTTCGATCCGAAGAAACTCGGACCAAAACTAAAGGCCTTCCTCTCGAAACTCCCGCGGGCTACAGCGCGGTCGAGCCACGCGCCAGCCAAACCGGTTTCACTCCCGGCGGAGATCGGGGATTTTGTGGAAAAGCAACCGCGGGAGCAGGCCGTGGTCTTGCAGGCTTTCCCCGGTACGCGCGTGCACGCCGAGGATTTTCATATCGGCGAAGTGGCCGACGAGTTGTTCAGCGGGATGGCGTCGCGGCTGTTTGAGCGGGTGCGGGAGGAGAAAGGCCTCGCGTATTTCGTGCGCTCGGGGCGCGTGCTCGGGCTCGATGCGGGGATGTTCTACTTCATGGCCGGGACCCAGCCCGGCAAAGAAGGCGAAGTGCTCGCGGAAATCGACGCGGAGATCGCGCGGGTGCAGGCGGGCGCCGTCGAAGAGATCGAATTGCGCCGCTGTCAGGCGCGACTCAAAGCCGGGCAACGCCAATCGATGCAGACGAATTCCTCGCGGGCCTTGCAGGCGACGCTCAATGTCTTGCAAGGGCAGCCGTCGAACGCGTGGCGCAACTACGACGCGCAGATCGACGCGGTGACGATCACCGACCTCGCCGCGTTTGCGGAAAAATATTTCCAGCGCGGGCGGCGCACGCAGCTAGTGGTGCGACCGTGAGCGCGCTCGGCGATCTTTTCCCCGACGGCGATTACCGTCACCATCTGACCCTCCGACGCGGGGATCCACGGGATTTTTTTCGGTCGCGCGATCCGACTGGCCGCGTGTTGGCGGAGCGGATGCGCTGGCTCGAGGCGGAGCCCCAGCGCTATGCGGCGCTCACGGCCGAGGGGGAGCCGCTCCTCGCGGAGTTTGCCGGGCTGTGTGCCGGGTGGGGCGTCGCGCGGTCGGCCACGGTTCACGGGCTGGGTGCTACGGTGGAGCCGGATTTTCTGTTGTTATCGCCGGACGCGAGTGGCGCGTTTCGTCTGCGCGGCGGGGCACTCTGCTTTCCCACGGGCTGGGCGCTGGAAGAAAAATTGGGCCAGACCCTCGATTTCATCCATGGCCTCGTGCCCGGGCTGAATAGCGCGCTCGCTTCGCCGATCCAGCAATTCCTTAACCGGCTCAAGCCGGGGGTTGCCTTTCATCGCGATAACTGGGGGCTCACAGCGAGCGACGAACTCAATCTCCATCCGGCGAGGGGCGTACCGGCTCCCGATCTGCCGACTTCCCCGGAGCGGCTCTGGCTCCGCGTCGAGCATCAAGTGTTGGTGGCGCTGCCAGAGTCGGGTGGCGTCGTGTTTGGGCTGCGCATCGCATTGCACCGGCTGGATACGCTGGTGGGCGATGGGGTGGCGGCGGCCGGATTGCGCCGGGCGCTCACTTCGATGTCGCCGGAGATGGCGGCCTACAAACGGCTCGATCGGGTCCGCCAAGTCGTCGTTTCATGGTTATAAAAGAGGCTGGATTTCCTTCCCGGTATCCTGTTCCATGTTATCGCCAATGAAAAAACTATCCTCCAAAATCACCCTGCTCGCCAGCATCCTCGCTGTTGCCGGCATGTTCACTGTTCCCGCCGTCCGCGCTGCGGATGACGCCGAAAAAGCTGCTAAGAAGAAAAAGAAGGCCGAAGCCGACCTTAAGAAGTATGACAAGAATGCCAACGGCAAGCTCGACCCCGATGAAGAGGCTGCGCTGAAGGCCGATATGGAAAAGGCCAAGGCCGAGAAGAAGAAGAAGGGCGAAGGAAAATAATTTCCTGCTCGGTTTAATTTTAAAGCCCCGGTGAAAGCCGGGGCTTTTTTGCGCCCAGTGTGGAGCGCCGCTTGACCTACCGTTGGTCGATAAAACCACCGCTCCACTTGAGTTTAGACCGCACGACGGCGAAGTGAGAATAATCAGCGCGCTGGACGAGCGGTAGCCGGAGTTTGGAGATCGATATCTCGGTGGGCGCATCGTTGGCAGCGCGGAGATTGCGTTGTCCATCCACCGCCACGAGCAAGGTTGAACCGGGGCTGCGATTGAAAACTCGGAGGTGGACGTCTTCGCGGAGGATGATCGAGCGGTTGCTCAGCGTGTGTGGACAGATGGGCGTCATGGCGATGACGCTGGCGCTCGGATGGATGATCGGCCCGCCTGCGGAGAGGTTGTAAGCAGTGGAACCGGTTGGCGTCGAAAAAATCAGACCGTCGCACGTGTAGTTCGTGACGAGTTCACCGTCGGCGAAGACTTCGAGGCGGACCAAGCGTGAGTTGATTTTGTCTTTGATGAGCACGTCGTTCAGCGCGAGGTCGGGCAGACCGTGGCCGGTGGAGCACTCGAGCATGGCGCGGTAGGCCACCCGAAAATGACCGCGGAGCAGGTCGCGAAACTGGGAGCGCGCCTCATCGGCCGAAAAGGTGGTGAGAAAACCGAGGCTGCCACGATTCACCCCGATGATCGGCACCTGTTCGCGCGCCGCCTCGCGGGCGACGCCGAGGAGAGTGCCGTCGCCGCCGATGACGCAGCAGGCGTCGCAGCCACGCAGCCAGCCTTTCGGCAGTGGAAAACGCTTCGTGTGCTTGAGCGGGACGCGGGCACCGCGTGCAATGACGAGCAGTTCGCGGGCGAGTTCGGCGGCGCCGGGTTTTGCCTCGTTCACCACGAACGCGAGCTTGCGGATGGGGATCATGTGAGGGCGTGAGGGTGAGCTGTTTCTTTGCGTAGTCCGAGCAGAAATTCCCGGTTGCCGTCGGTGCCCGTAATTGGCGAATCCATCGTGCCGACGAGTCGGGCGCCGGGGAGTCCGGCGAGGGCGAAATCCCGGATGCCGCTCAGCACCGCGTCCTGCACCGCGGTATCACGGATGACGCCGCGCCCTTTATCTACGGCGGCTTTCCCGGCTTCGAACTGGGGTTTGACGAGCGCGATTAAGGTGCCGCCGACCCGCAGGAGCGGCCAGACGGCGGGAAGCACCGAACGAAGGGAGATGAACGAGAGATCCATCACGATGATGTCGAAATCGCTGCGCGGGAGGTCGCGCGCAGTCAGATGGCGGGCGTTGATTTTTTCGAAATTCGTGACGCGCGGGTCGGCGAGAAGTTTGGGGTGGAGCTGCGCGCGGCCGACATCCACGCAAATAACGTCCGCGGCGCCCGCCTGGAGGGAGCAGTCGGTGAAGCCACCGGTGGACGCGCCGACGTCGAGGACGTGCGCGCCGCGGAGATCGAGCGCAAATCTTTCGAGGGCACCGGAGAGTTTTTCGCCTCCGCGGGAGACGAAACGCGGCGGTTGCTCCACGATCACCTCGAGGTCGGTCGGGAATTCTTTACCCGGTTTGTCGAGGCGATCCGTGCCGCGCAGAACGCGGCCACTCATAATCAGTGCTTTCGCCTGAGCCCGTGTCGGGGCGAGGCCGCGGGCGACGAGGAGTTCGTCGAGGCGGAGTTTCGGGGCGGTGGACATGTTAGCGAAACGGCTGTCGGGCTGGAGACCAGCAGGTCGTGCGGCCGCCCACCGCTGCGCGCAGCAGGGGCTGGTGGGTTTTCGGACAGCGGCCACCGTCGGCCCAGCGATGATGAAACAACCACGTGCGCGGGATGTGGGCGTTCAAGTCGGGCGGGAGGACTTCACCGTGGCCGGCGATCATGCGGAGTGCGAGCCGAGCGACGCGGCGGCATTCGCACCAGAGCGTGCGAATCTCGGTCGGTTGCAACGAGCCAGCGCGGCGTTGCGGGTGAATCGCCGCACGCCAAAGAATTTCGTCGGCCATCCAGTTGCCGATCCCCGGGAAGCGTTCCTGCATCAGGAGGACGGCTTTGATCGGCGTGCGCGCGCGCCGGCGAAGGAACAGGGCGACGGCTGCGAGCGTGAAGGAGGGCGAGAGAATGGCGGGGGCGATCTCTGTCCACCACGCGGGCGGCGCGGGATCATGGTGAAACTGCACGCGCCCGAACATGCGCGGATCGGTGAAAACGAGGGCGTGTTTCGGCGTGACGAGCACGAGGTGATCGTGTTTTTGCGGGACGTAGCCGGGTGGTTCGGAGCGCAGTTCGCCGCTCATGCCGAGGTGAAGGCCGAGCCAACTGTCGCCCGAAAAGTGAAACATCATCTGCTTCGCCGCTGCCTGTGAGCTCTGCAATCGAGCTTGCGTGAGGTGCCGGCGCACGCTCGCAGGATCGGTGCCGCGGAAAACTCCGGCGCGGTCATGGGTCAGCACGCTGGTGACAATCGCGCCGCACGCAGCGAGGTCCCAGCGCTTGCGGTAGAATTCGGCTTCAGCGAGCTCGGGCATAAGATCACCGCAGCGTGGCGACGAATTCGAGGAGACGAGGAAAGACCGGCACCCCGGGGACGGCGAGAGCGGCCCACGTCGCGGTGTCGTGCTTGCCGGTGCAGACAGCGGCGGCGTTTATCTTGGCGTTGCGCCCCGCCTCGATGTCGGTGTCGCGATCGCCGACCATCCAACATTGAGTGGGATCGAGGCCGTGCAGCGTGATCATTTCCAGAATGTAGCGCGGGGACGGCTTGCGATAGAGCGACGGCTGGTCCGACGACTCGGGCGCAATGCAGATGCCGTCGAAGATCGGCCGCGGGAGCGCGAGCAGTTCGTCCATGCGCTCGTTGCAGCGGTGAACGTCGTCGAGGGAATACAGGCCGCGGCCGATGCCGGACTGGTTCGTGAGCATGAATAATTTATAACCTAACGACCGGGCGCGGGTGAGGGCGGCAGCGACGTCGGGGATAAGTTCCACGCCCGCGGGGTCGGCGAGATAATGTTTGTCGAGGATGAGAGTGCCGTCGCGATCGAGGAAGAGTGCTTTGCTCATGATTCTTGGGCGACGTAGGCGCGGAGTTCGGCGGGGGTGACGGTGGCCGTGCCGAGTTTGCCGACGACGACACCGGCGGCGGCGTTGGCGAAGAGGGCGGCGTTTTCCAGTTTCGCGCCGGCGGTGAGCGCGAGCACGAGGGCGGCGAGGGCGGTGTCGCCGGCACCGGAAACGTCGAAAACTTCCCGGGCCGCCGTCGGGATCGTGCCGAGAATTTTTCCACCCGAACTGAGGAGCATGCCCTCTTCGCCCAACGTGATGACGAGATGCTTGGAGCCGTAACGTTCGTGGAGGCGGGCGCAGACCTCGGCCGCGGGATAAGGCGTATGGGGTGCAGGCGTGAGCCCGGCGAGTTCGAGAGATTCGCGCTTGTTGGGCGTGATGAGATCGAGGCTGTGGAAGGCGAGTTTGCGCTTGGGCTTCGGGTCGAGGGCGATGAATTTGCCGGCGGCGCGGGCGAGTTGGGTGACGCGGGCAACGACCTCATCGTTGAGAATGCCCTTGGCATAGTCGGAGATGATCACGGCATCGCAGGCGGCGATTTCCTGGGCGAACAGCGCTTGCGCCTGCAGGGCGGTCATCCCGTAGGACGCGGGTGGGGATTCAAGGTCGATCCGGCAGAGTTGCTGGCGCTGCACCATTACGCGGGTCTTTACGATCGTCTGGGCAGAGCCCGGCGTTTTGATTACGGCGATTTTTTTGCTCTCGAGCGATTGGGTCAGCTTGGCGCCAGATTCGTCTGAGCCCACGAATCCGCCGACCGTGCAGCGAGCGCCGAGAGCGGCGATATTGAGCGCGACGTTGGCGGCACCGCCGGCGGTCCACGTCTCGCGGGAGACATCGATCACGGGCACCGGGGCCTCGGGCGAGATGCGGGTAGCATCTCCCCAGATGTAGCGGTCGAGCATGACATCGCCGATGACCAAAATGCGCAGGCCCGCGATTTTACGGAGCAGAGAAGGGAGCGATTTCATGCGCAGGTTAGTTGAGTTCCCAGTCGTAGGGGTAATGGGAGAGGAGTTTCGGAGCGGTGGAGGTCACGAGGACGACGTCTTCGATGCGACAGGCGCCGAGACCGGGGTAGTAAAGGCCGGGCTCGACGGTCACGACGGAGTTTTTTCGCAGAATGTAATCAACGGTGCCGCTCATCCGGGGCGGCTCGTGCACGGCGAGGCCGAGGCCATGACCGGTGCCATGGAAAAATCCGGAAGCGCCCGCGGACGTGTGCGTGGTCTCGTAGCCGCGGGCGGCGAAAACCTCGACGCATTTGCCGTGAACCATTCGGCCATTGGCACCGGCGCGGATAGCTTTGAGCGCCGCGAGTTGGGCGGCGCGGACGGCGGCGACGAGGGTGCGTTGGGCGTCGTTGGCCCGGCCCCGCAGGAAGGTGCGCGTCATGTCGCCGTGGTAACCCGTGGCCGTGACGCGCGGGAAGATGTCGATGATGATGAGCTCGTTTGGCCGGAGGGGTCCGGAACCCCGCTCATGGGGGTCGCAGGCTTGGTCGCCGCCAGCGACGATGGTGTTGGCCGAGACGCCGCCCGCCTCCAGAATTGCGACCTCGATGGCGAACTTGAGCATTTCACTCGTCACCCGTTTTCCCCGGTGAAGCAGTTCCCGACCGGAGATCGTGCTGGTGCGGAGAATATTTTCCGCGGCCGCGAAGCCGAGGGCGCTGAGACGATTGCCCTCGCGAATGGCGGCGGTTTCAGCGGGGGTTTTGATTTCGCGCGCGGGGAAGAGCGCGCCGTCGGCGATTTCGAGGTCGAGGCCGAGTTCGAAGAGTTTTTCGTAAATCCCGGCGGGGAAATCTTCGGGAACCGTGAAGCGCGTTTGCGAGAAATCCTTTGCGAGGAGATAAATAAACTCGGCGGCGCCGGGTTTGCGTTCCGGCCAGAGGTCGCGGGCGCGTTTCACGTAAAACTCCAGCGGGAGGACGACGTCGAACGAGGACGTTTTTTTGACCCGCCCGAATTCAAGCGCGCCGACCACGGCGTATTTCTTGCCGCGCAGGCCGAAGGCGATGAACGGGTCGGGCACGTCAACGCGACCGAAATAAAGCGCGTCGGGACTCCGCGTGGTGTCGGCGTAAAGGAGCGGAGGAGGGAGGGATTTGGCAGCCATGAACGATCGGTTGCTGGGCGACTTTGAGTGGGCGACGGAGATCGGCAAGCGCGCAACCGGTGACTCAGGGTCGCGCCGGTTTGAGGCGAACTTCGAAGAGTTTCGGCCAGTGCTTGCCGGTGACGAAGAGGCGGTCGGTCGCGGCGTCGTAGGCGAGACCATTGAGGACATCGGTGTCCGCCGTGCGCTCGGCGTCGGGCAAGAGTCCGAAGAAATCGATCAGGCCAATCACGTGGCCAGTGGCGGGCGCGATACGGGCGACGGTGTGACTCTGCCAAATGTTCGCGTAAATTTCGCCGCGGATGAATTCGAGCTCGTTGAGTAAGCGGAGGGGTTGGCCGTCGCGGAGGACACTCACCGTGCGCGTGACCTTGAAAGTCACAGGATCAAGAAAGCGGAGTTGGTGGGTGCCGTCGCTGAGGATCAGGGATTGGCCATCGGTGGTGAGGCCCCAGCCTTCGCCGGTGTAGGCGAATTCTTTTTCGAGGGTGAACGTGGCGAGGTCGTAGACGAAGCCCTTCTGGTTTTTCCAAGTGAGTTGGTAAATTTTTCCGCCGAGCACGGTCATGCCCTCGGCGAAGTATTCGGCGGGGACGCGCACGTGATGGAGGATGCGACCGGTGGACAGCTCCACGCGACGGAGGGTGGATTTGCCGTTGAGGCCGGTGCTTTCGAGGAGGTCACCGTCGAGGAAGACGAGCCCCTGCGTGAACGCTGCGGGGTCGTGCGGAAAGGTGTGGACGACTTCGTAGGACGACGTGACCAAGGGAGCCGGAGAGCCCGACAGCCCGGAAGATTGCGCGTCGCAACCGGCCGACCCCGCGAGGCAGACACTGAGCAGACAAATGGCCAGCGGTCGCGCGGGCGTTTTCACGCGGAGAATTACTCCTTCGGAATCTCGTTGTCGGTTTTCACGACGAGGACGGGCGTTTTGGTTTTTATCCAGACGTCGGCCTCTTTGAGGAATTTGGCGGGGACGGCTTCGATGGCTTCGCCGACGGTCTTCACGGGCAGCAGTTGGCCTTTCTTGGTCGTATTGTAGTCGTAGGAACTACGGAAGATACGGTCGAGCGTCGTGGAAGGGCTCTCGCTCTCGGGGATCTGAACCACCCAGCCGACGAAATCGTTTTTCGGGAGGCGGCCTTCCGGGTCGCTGATGATCACGACGAACTGTTTTTTCACGGCGGGCGGCTTGTCGCCGTCGGCGCCCTCGGGTTCGACGGCGAGGTTCATCTCTTCGATGACGCGGCGGAGGAGCGCGGGATCGATTTGGTTTTTCTTTAGAATTTCAGCGACTTTGCTGACGTCAATTTTGGCCATGGTGTTTTAGATACGAGAAGGGAGGAGAGGACAGGAAGGGCCGGGGATGACAAAGCCAATCTTCCGTGAGCCATGCTGCGGACGGGGCTTGAAGCGTTTTCAGATCCGGGCTCATTCGGTGGCTGCATGAACGAGACAACCGATGAATGGTTTGATGTGGTGAACGCGCGCGATGAAGTCGTGGGCCGGGAAACCCGCAGAGTCGTGCATGCCACGGGGCTCTGGCATCGGGCGGTGCATGTGCTCGTGTTTGATGCGGCGGGGCGAATTTTCCTGCAGAAGCGCTCGATGAAAAAAGACCTTTCTCCGGGTCTATGGGATTCTTCGTGTTCGGGTCATCTCGACGCAGGAGAGGACTACGATACGGCGGCCGTGCGCGAATTAGGGGAGGAGATTGGGGTGCGCTTGTCTGCGCCGCCGGAGCGCTGGTTTCGGATCGAGGCGTGCGTAGAGACGGGGTGGGAATTTTGTTGGATCTATCGGCTCCGGCACGAAGGGCCGTTTGAGCTGCATCCGGAGGAAATCGAGCGGGGCGAGTGGATCGGGGTAAACGAATTGGCGCGGCGGTTGGCGGCACGGCCTGAGGACTATTGTTCCTCGTTCACGCTGATTTGGCAGCGCGTGGCGCGGGAGATCGGCTGACCCGGCGCCGCCGCGCCGGTCTGTGGTCGGTCTACCGCGTGGGCTGCACAAGGATTTTTCCGGCGGCGGCGAGGCTGAGCACGAGCGGCCGGCCGGCGGTTTTTTTTGCGGTGACGAGGCCGGAGGCGAGATTGCGCTCGGTCACGCGGACGGATTCTCCGGGGAGCAGGCCGTTGTGTTCGACGAACTGGAGGAACTCGGCGGACTGGTCCGTGATGCGGACGATGCGTAACGGTTTTTCAACGACGCACGTGGCGAGGGTGGCGTAGACCTGAGAGTCGAGTTTGCCCTGGCGGCTCGGAATCGGATCACCGTGCGGGTCGGTCTCGGGGTGGCCGAGGAGCGCGTCGAGGCGGTCGAGGACTTCGTCGGAGATGGCGTGTTCGAGCTGCTCGGCCTCGGTGTCGACGGCGGCCCAGTCCATTTTCAGGACGTTGACGAGGAAGCACTCGACGAGGCGGTGCTTACGGAGGACGTTTAACGCGACGCGGCGGCCCTCGGCGGTGAGGCGCACGCCCTGGCGGGGGCGGTGCTCCACGTGACCGGAATCGGCGAGGGCTTTGACCATGGTGGTGACCGTGCCCGGCACGACGGCGAGGGCCTCGGCGAGCGCACCCATCGACACGAGCTCCTCGCCCCCCTCGGAGAGCAGCAGCATGTGTTTCAGGTAATTTTCAACGGTACTCGTTGCCATGTTGGGGTGGTAGTGAAAAAATCCTTTGAAGCAACTAAACGTTTATTTTGACTAATCAAAATAACTAACCATGATCACTCTCACTGTGACGTATTCACTTTATTTTTCTGCCCGGCTTCACTTAACCGTATCCAGGCAGTCGGACCACCTTCTACGGATGAGATCACGGAGACTGATCGCTGGTGGGCTGTTGCTTGCCGCCTCGCCGGGTTTGTCCGTCGCGCAGCGGCTCGTCGGCAAGCGCCGGCCCGACACTTCACTGATACGTTACGGCCTTGCCGCCCTCGGTCT
>CAMATV010000024.1 GCA_945861235.1 Opitutus sp. GAS368 | reverse complement strand
GGCGCGGTCCCAGATTTGTTGCGTCGTGGGGATGAAGATCATCACGGCGAAGCGCTCGCGGTAGCGCGCGAGGAGGTTCGGGTCGCGTTGGCCGCGGCACACCTCGAGCACGATCATTCCGCACGTCGCGAACTCCCAATCACGGTCGTCGATCCCCTCCGCGAATTCGCGGAAAGGATCGCGACCGGCTCGGGCCGCCCCGATGTAGATGTTACTATCGGGCAGGATCAGGTCGGCCATAGGGTGCCTGAGCTTCGGCGACCAGGATCACGGGCTGGGGCTCCTCCGGGTAGGAGGCGGGGTCGAAGGAGTTCTTCAACTCCTCGGGGGTCAGACCGAGACCGGCCGAGAAGAGCTCCTTCATTTTGTGGCGGCGCGCCATCTCGTTTAAGGCGATCTCAACCGCCTCGGTCTTGGTCTTGGCTCCAGTGATCTTCATCACCCGATCCAAGACATCCTCGTCGATGTGCATGGTCATTTTCATGATGACCAAATGAGTATGGCTCGCTGGCCATACTGCAATGAAAAAGTATGGCTATTGAGCCATAAATATGTAATCCAGGGAGTTGAGATATGAAATGATTTCTAAACTCAGGCGGTCTCGAGGAGCTTGTAGAGACGGGCGACCATGGGGTTTGCGTCGTCGAGCAGGCCGGCGGAGATCAGGGCGTTGTCGAGGATTTGCTCGGCGACGAGCTTGGCGCGGTCGGGGGTGGTGGTGTGGGTCTCGAAGAGACGCTTCATGACGGCGGAGCGCGGGTTGATCTCGAGGTTCACTTTTACGGGCTCGTCGGCGCCGTCTTTTTTCATGGCCTTCATCATGCGGCGCATTTGGGGCGACATGAATTTGTCGGCGTTGACGGCGAGGGCGGGCGAATCAACGAGCCGGTCGCTGGCCTTCACTTCTTCGACGCGGGCGCCGAGGGATTCTTTGAGAAAAGAGGTGAGCTTCTTCGTGTCGTCTTCGCTGAGCGCGCCCTCGGGCTTGGGAATGTCGGACAGCTTGACGTCGGCGTGATCGGCGGCGGTGAGCTTCTTGCTGTCGAATTCGCGGACGTTGCCCATGACGTATTCGTCGACGGGCTCGTAGCAGAAGACCACCTCGAGGTTGCGGGCCTTGAAGCCCTCGAGATAGGGACCGCTTTCGAGGGCGGCGCGGTTGGGGCCGACGAGGTAGTAGATTTCTTTTTGCTCGCTGCCCATGCGTGAGACGTAGTCGGCGAGGCTGGTGGTCTTACCCTTCTCGGTGAGCGAGGATTCGAAACGGAGGAGCTTTACGAGAGAATCCTTATGGGTGTAGTCCATCGCGGCGCCCTCTTTGAGGAAGATGCCGAATTCGGCGTAGAACTCGTTGTAGGCATCGACGCGATTCTTGGCTTCCTCCTCGAGGAATTTGAGCAAGCGTTTCGTGATAACCGTGTTCAGTTTCGCGATGAGGGCTTTGTCCTGCATGGTCTCGCGCGAGATGTTGAGCGGGAGATCCTCGCTATCGACGACGCCCTTGAGGAAACGCAGCCACTCGGGGAGCAGGTCCTTGGGTTTCGAGTCGATGAGAACTTTGCGGCAGTAGAGAGAGACGGAGGCTTCGAGGCGGGAGAAGCCGAGCTTTTCGGTGTTATCCTTGGGGACGAAGAGGAGGGCGTTGATTGAGAGCGGGGCGTCGGCGCTGAAGTGGAGGCGGAGGCGCGGGTCGTCGTGGGCGTGGGACTGGAATTTGTAGAACTCGGTGTATTCCTCGTCTTTGATTTCGTTTTTCAAGCGGAGCCAGAGGGCTTGGACGGTGTTGACGCGCTTGCCGTTGAGATTGATGGGGAACGAGACGAAGGCGCTGTAACGTTCGACGATTTCCTTGATCTTCCAGTCGGAGGCGTAGTCGGCGCAGTCGTCTTTCAGTTCGATGACGATTTTGGAACCGCGGCGTTGGCCGTCGGATTCTTCGATTTCGTAGCTGCCGGAACCGTCGCTGGACCAGACGTGGCCCTGCTCGGCACCGCGCCAAGAGTGGGAGTAGACCTTGACGGATTTCGCGACCATGAACGCGGAGTAGAAGCCGACGCCAAATTGGCCGATGAGGTTGGAGTTTTTGGCCGCGCCCTCGCCCATGGCTTTCAAGAACTGCTTGGAGCCGGAGTGGGCGATGGTGCCGAGGTTTTCGACGAGCTCGGCGCGGGTCATGCCGATGCCGAAGTCTTGGATCGTGATGGTCTTCGCCTTGTCGTCGGTGGTGACGTTGATCTCGAGCTCAAGTTTGTCGTCGAAGATTTCCTTTTCAGTGATCTGCGTGTGACGGAGTTTTTCGAGGGCGTCGGACGCGTTGGAGACCAGCTCGCGGACGAAGATTTCCTTCTCCGTGTAGAGCGAGTGGATGACGATATCGAGGAGCTGTTTGATCTCGGCTTGGAACTCGAATTTTTGCGGTGTGGCGGTGGACATGGGAAGGTGTTGAGAGATGAGCGTTGAAAGGTGGAAAGGTGCGAACGGCTGAGAGTGGAGAGCTGGCGACGGCGCTAGGAAAAATCGAAAAGAGCCCGCTATCTTAGCGGACTGGTGGAAAAATCAAGCGGCGCGATGGGCCGATCGACCTATTTCGCAAGGGCGGAGATGATTTCGCGGGCGCAGACGAGGCCGAAAGTGAGGAGGCAGAGGCTCAGGGCGAGATTGCCGAGTGGGCGGTTGGCGAGTGGGCCGAGCCAGGCGCGGCGGTTGTTGAGGTAGAGCAGGGTAGCGGCGAGGAAGGGCATGAAGAAAGCGCCGGCGATGGAGAACGCGACGACGATGGCAACGGGCTGTTTGAACCACAGGAGCACGAGGGGCGGACCGGCGAGCCAGGCGAGGGCACCGAGGTAGACGGGGCGGTTTTCTGCGGTTGCAGGTTGTTGGCGCCATGCACCGACGAGATCCACGTAGATGGACGGCACGCCCTGCCACACTCCCAGCATTGCGGTGAAAACGGTGGCCCAAAAACCCAGAAGGAAGACCCACCGTGCGGCGGGGCCGGCGACGTCGCGGAGCCGCGCGGCGATCTCGAGCGCGATGCGCGGGCCGGCGGCGTCGTGGGCGTGGACGCCGGCGGCGATCAGGCAAAGCGCGACGCCGAATGCGCCCGTGAACACATAGGCGAGTCGGACATCACTGCGGACGACGGAAAGTTTTGCAGGGCCGCTCCAGCCCTCCGCTCGCAGCCAGTAGGCGTAGCAGATCACGGTGACGCTGCCGCCAATCCCGCCGAGCAAGGCGAGCAGGGCGGCGCCGCCTCCGGTGGCGGGCAGGCGCGGCCAGACGAGACCCGTGAGCACAGCAAGGGGCGGCGGGGCGGCGAGAAAGGCGCAGAGGAGCACGCACGCTGCCATAATGGCGACGAGGAGCTTGATGAGTTTTTGGAAACGGCTGTAGCGGTTGAGCGCGACGAGGAGGGCGGCGAAGGCGGCGTGAAGCACGCCCCACCAGGGGACCGACAGCGCGGGAAACAGACTCGCGCCGGCGATGCCACACGCGCTGCTGAGGGAGGCACCGACGAGAAAAGTCCAGAAAAGGAGGTAGGCGGCGAAGAGCAGGGCGACCCAGCGCGGGAAGCGAGTGACCCAAGCACGGGTGATGGTTTCCCCGGTGGCGAGTTGCCAACGGGCGAGCGCCTCGGTGAGGACGAACTTGAGCGCGGCGGTGAGCGCGATGGCCCAGAGGAGCGTCGTGCCAAAATTGATACCGGTGACGGATGCGACGACAACATCGCCCGCTCCGATGCCGGCAGAGGCGAGGATGAGGCCTGGGCCGAGGGAGCGAAAGCGTTGCAGTAGACGCCCGGTCATGCGGCGGGTGGACCAGAAGGCATCGGCGCGGAGGGCGGCGGCGGCGGAGCGCAAGCAGCGAGCGCGAGGGGGAAGCGGTGACTGCGCATGAGGGAACGCTGGTGGCGAAACATCGTGCGTGCAAGGAGCGGTTGGTCGCGGCTTGCCGACAAGCGGCAGCCCTACGGCTGAAAGGTTTTCAGCGGAGTGAGGGTGACGGAGCCGAGGAGACCGGACGGGGTGAGGGGCCAGGCGCTGGCGTCGAAGGGGCGGTAGTTGATGTTCACGACGTTCGAGTCGCGCATGATTTTCCAAGGAAGTTTATTTTGGTCCATGTAGCGGATACGGTTGGCGGCGAGGTTGGTGACGTCGAGTTCGAGGACGTTGCGGCCGGGTTTGAGGAGGGCGGAAGCGATACGCACGCGGAAGGGGAGGCTCCACGCGGTGGCGACGGGCTGGCCGTTGAGGATGACGCGGGCGCTCTCGCGGACGTCGCCGAGATCGAGGAGCCAGTCGCCGGCTTTGGCGGTGGGCGCGTTCCCGGACACGGGCTGGAAAGCCCGTGCCACGACGGAGTCGAAATCGAATTCGAGGCGGTAGCGCGCGGTGCCGCCGAAGCGTTTGGCTTCGTCGCCGCCGAGATCAGTCCATGATTTGAGGACGGTGGTTTCGAGGGCGGGCGGGAGTTCGGGGCCGCCTTTGAGGAAAGCGATTTTCCATGGACCGGTGAGGGCGATGGGAGCGGCGGCGGGCGAGCGATAGGACCAGGCGGCCATGCGGACGTTGGCCGGAATGGGCGCGGCGTGGAGGAGGAGAGATTCGCCGGACGCAATCTGGAGGTAGATCGACGGTTTGCCCGAACCCGCGGGGCGAGTCGCGGCGAGGCCGGCGACGCCAGTAAGCGGGTCGCGGATTTGGACGGGCGATGATGCGGCCAGAGCAACCCAGCCCTCGAAGGATTTCGCGGAGAGGTTGGTGACAAAATACGCGTGCGAGTTGGGGCCGGTGGCGCGACGAATAAAACTCACGCCGTGATCGGTGAGGGCTTCGCGGCGGGCGTGGGGGGCGACGGCGGTGAGGATGTCGGCGTTGATGGTCGTGCGGGGAGTGAGCGCGGCGAGGGAGGATTTGAATGCGCTACGGCGCTCGGCGAGGCGGCCGAAGCCGGGGACGTCTTCGGGCAGTTTTTCGAAGATGATTTTAGCGCCGCTCGCGGCGAGGGCGGCGAGTTTTTGGAGCGTCGCGAGCGGCATGCGGCGCGTGGCGGGGACGACGATCACTTGGTAGCGCGTGTTGCCGCCGGTGAGCAGGGTGCCCTTGTCGGTGCGGGTTTGTTGGAGCTGGGCGTCGGAGAGGTAATCGAAGGTGTAGCCTTTATCCATGAGGGTGCGGGCGATTTTTCCGACGGGTTGGTCGGTGAGCCATTTCGCGTGGTGGACGGTGAACATTTTTACGTTGCCGGCTTCGTCGTCGAGGAGGTCGACGAAGGGCCAGTAGAGGAGGATGTCGTTGTCAGGTTGGCCGCGTTGGAGGACGGATTGGACGCGGGCGATGTAGCGGTTGAGGGCGCCGAAGTCGTCCCACCAGGTATTTTGCGGATTGAACTGCGTGGCGGCGTAGAAGAGCCAGCCGGGCCACGGGGCGTCTTGCGGGGAGTAGACGGCGCCGTGGTAGAAAATGTGGTTGATGCCGTCGGCGAGAATGCGGTCGAGCTCGGGCTTCACGAAGGCGAGGGACTCTTTCCAATGATCGCGGAGCCACGTGGCGCTCTCGGAGGAGGCGAGGTTGTGGCCCGCGACGTGGGCGGCGGAGGAGGCGAGGCGGACAACGAGGGACTCGGGGAGATCTTGATTGTTGTTGGCGATGTCGGCGGCGTCGCGGCGGAGGCCGGGGATGGGGAACGGCGTGGAGCCGAAGATTTCGGTCTCGGCGATGTCGGCGTTGGCGTAGAGATCGAGCAGGTTGCCGGGCGCGCCGTGGGATTGGTTGCGCACGATGTATCCGTGATCGTGTGACCACTTCACCCAGGCGCGGAGGTAGTCGAGGTGGAGCTGGGCGAGGGTTTCGCGGTAGTCGCTCTTGATGCGGCCGAGGGTGTCGCGGTCGAGGGTGGTGACGTCGGCGGGCGAGCGGGCGAGGAGGGCGGCGGCGTAGGGCGCAATGTCGTAGCCGTGCATCAGGCGGAATTTTTCGGGGAGCTGCGCGGTCCAATTGGCGCCGTAGTATTCGAAGGAGTCGTGGAACTGTCCGCGGATGAGGCCGCGCGGGAGTTTATTGGCGGTGAAGGCCTCGTCGAATGTGGCGAGGTAGCGGCCGAGGGCATCGGGCGAGTAGGGATCGAGGACGAAGCCTTCGCCGCCGGGGGCGGGGCGCTTTACGAGTTGTTTGGTGGGCTCGGCGACGAGCTGGCCGGCGGAGTTGAGGACGGCTTTTTGGGCGGCGTCGGCGGGAGGAACCCATGGGCCGCCGAAGGGCCAGCCGGTGCCGGTGGCCATATCGACGCCGAGGCCGAGACGCTGGGCTTCGCGGCCGGTGTGCGCGAGCATCTCAACCCACTTCGGAGAGAGGAAATCGATGTAACGGTCCTCATAGCCCTTCGCGCCGTAGATGGGGGTGATTTCGACGCCACCGAGGCCGGCGGCGGCGAACTGTTCGAGTTGGCGCGTGAGACTGGCTTGGTCGACGCCGCTGCCGGGCCACCACCAGCGGGTCCAGGGTTTGTTTTCTTTGGTGATCTCGGGCCAGCCGAGGGTGGCAGGCTCGGCGGCGTGCGCGAGGGCGGCGAGAAACGGGACGAGCAGGACGGAGAGAAGAACGGGGACGGCGGCGAGGCGGGGATGGCGAAGGGGACGCATAAACCACGAAAACTGGTGGCCACAGCGGCGGCGACAACGAAGGAGCGGGCCGGACAGTTCGTTCGCGAAGTGAATTTCACGCAGGGCGTCAGCGTCCGGGAGGGTGCGGCGCGGCGAGCGGCAGGTTGGCGACGAACTCTGTCCAAGCGATGGCTGCGGCGGCGTCCTTGGCGGGCTCGGCGAGGGAGAGTTCGCCGTCGTGTGCGCGGAGGATTTCGCGGGAGAGGCTGAGGCCAAGGCCGACGCCGTGGGCGCGATCGCGGCGGCGCGCGGGATCGCCGCGGAAGAAACGTTCGAAGATGCGTGGGCGGTCGTCGGCGGAAATGCCCGCGCCGGTGTTGGCGATGGTGACGAGTGCGTGGGTTGCGGTGGTGGTGAGCGTGAGGCGCACGCGACCGTCGGGGTGGTTATACTTGAGGGCGTTGGTGGCGAGATTCTGGAGCGCCTGCTCGAGGAGGATGGCGTCGGCGGAAACCGTGACGTGCGGTGGCACGACGGCGTCGAACTGAAGGTGGGGTGCGAGGGCGGAGCTGTCTTCGACGATGTTGGCGAGGAGTGCGCTGAGATCGGTGGGTGCGCGGTCGAGGGCGAGGCGGCCGCTGTCGGCGAGCGACAGGAGCAGGAGTTTTTCGAGGATGGCTTTGAGGTGATGAATTTCGTCGAGGAGGCTGGAGTAGACCTGTTGTTGCGGTGCACCGGCGGGCGCGGTGTGGAGGGCTTGCTCGAGCTCGGCTTGGAGGAGGGCGAGGGGAGTCTTGAGCTCGTGGGAGGCGTCGGCGCTGAAACGGCGGGCTTGGTGAAAGCTGGTCTCCAGCCGGTCGAGCATGGCGTTGAAGACGGTGACGAGGCGTTGGACTTCGCGGTCGTGGGCGGGCGCGGCGATGCGTTGGTCGAGGCCTTGGGCGGTGATGCCCTCAGCCGCACGGGTGAGCGAGGTGACGGGGCGGAGCGCGCGTGAGGCGAGCCACCAGGCGCCGGCGCCGACGACGAGGAGAATGAGCGGGAGGGCGGCGAGGTAGCGGCCGCGGAGATGGCGGAGATCGGCGTCGAGTTCGTCGAGGTTGGTGGCGAGGACGAGGGTGGTGTAAGGATTTCCGGTGACGGCGACGCGCCACGTGCTGTCGCCAGCGCTGACGGTGGAGAACGCGGTCTCGCGAATCGGGAGGCGGGGATTGCGCGGGGAGAGGCCCCCGCGGCCGGGCGGCGGGGGCGGTCGTTCGAAGGTGACGCCGCCTTCGTAGGTGCTGGGCACGGCGAGGGAGTCGGGGGCGAGGCCGTCGGGCCAGTGACGGGAACGAAACTCGACGCGGTCGTAGTTTTTTACCCAGAGCGCGTAGGTGGGTGGGCGGTCGCTGCCGGAGACGAAGGCGAGGGCGGCGTCGAGGCGCGCCCAGTGGCTGCCGTCGTTGATGCGGTCGAGGTTGGTTTTGGCGAGGTGGTGGAGTTCGCGATCGAGGCGCTCGACGTTGAAGCGCGAGGTGACGGTCCACGCGGCGAAGCCGGCGCCGAGCAGGAGGGCGGCGGTGAGTAGACCGACGAGGAGCGCGAGGCGGAGGCGAAATGAATTCACAACGGCTTCGCGGACGGAGCGGGGACGGCGCGCGCGCGGTAGCCGACGCTGCGGATGGTTTCGATGAGTGAATCGTCGCTGCCGTCGGCACCAGCGAGTTTGCGGCGGAGGCGTTGGACGTAGACGTCCACGAGATTGGTGCCGGGGTCGAAGTGGTAGTTCCAGACGTGCTCGCAGATCTGGGCACGGGTGAAGGTCTGGCCGGGCGAGCGCAGCAGGTAGGTGAGGAGCGCAAACTCGCGCGCGGTGAGTTCGACGATCTCGCCGTCGCGGCGGACCTCGCGGGCGACGAGGTTGATCGAAACGGGGCCGTGCTGGAGGAGCGCGAGGGGATGGCCGGCGGCGCGGCGGGTGACGGCGTGGAGGCGGGCGATGAGTTCGTCGACGTAGAAGGGTTTCGAGAGGTAGTCGTCGGCGCCGAGGTTGAGGCCTTCGAGGCGTTCGTTGAGGGCGCTGCGGGCGGTGACGAGGATGACGGGGACGGTGAGGCGCTGGTCGCGGAGGTTCCGCAGGATGCTCAGGCCGTCGCGGCCGGGGACCATGATATCGAGGACGAGGGCATCGTAGGCGCGCGTGGTGGCGAGGGCGTAGGCATCGTCGCCGTGGTCGCAAAAATCGACCGTGAAGCCCTGCGACTCGAGGCCCTTGCGGACGAGGGCGGCGAGCTTCTTGTCGTCTTCCATCATCAGGATTTTCACGTCCTGCGATGAGCCGACGGGACGGCGCGAACGTCAAGCGGGCAAAGATGACAGAGTTTTAATGCGGGCGAGTGGCGGAGATTCATGGGCGGAGAGTAAGATGGGCGGATGAGAACATTTTGGCGCAGGGTCGGCGTGGTTGTCGCGGGTGGGTGGCTCGGGTTGATCGCCGCGTGGGCGCAGGCGGGTCTGATCAAGCCGGGGGTGAACAACACGATCACGTTGAACGCCTACGCGGACAACTGGTGCGTGATCTTCATCAACGGAAAAATGGTGGCGATGGATTCAATCGATTTTCTGCCGCACAATCAGGTCTCCGTAAAAATCCTGCCCGAGTATCCGCTGACGATTGCGGTGCTGGCGAAGGACAATGCGGACCCGGCGACAGGGCTCGAATACGGGACGCAAATCGGTGACGCGGGATTCATTTTGAAGCTGGGCGACGGGACCGTCACGAGCGCGGCGTGGAAGGCGAAGAATTTTTTCAAGGGACCGCTCAATTCCGACACTCGCAATCCCGTGGTCCAGCACACGCCGATCCCGGCGAACTGGTATGCGAAGGATTTCGACGACAGCGCGTGGGGCTTCGCGACCGAATACACGGCGGCGCGCGTGGGGCCGGACGGGGACTACGTGGCGAATGATTTTACGAATGCGAAATTCATTTGGACGGATGATCTAAATCTGGACAACACCGTCATCTTTCGGACGACGGTGCAGAAGCCGACGAATTACGTGAAGAGCTGGAACACGACGCCGAATCTGGACGTGAGCGCGCTGCCGGCGGAGATTGGCGCGACGACGACCGTGATCACGAGCGGGACGGGCGGCGGCGGGGAATTTACGAATCTCTCGACGCGGGCGTTCGTGGGGACGGCAGACGGGGTGTTGATTCCGGGCTTGGTGATCGGCGGCACGACGGCGAAGCGGGTGCTCGTGCGGGCGGTGGGGCCGACGCTGGTGAGCTTTGGGGTGACGGGTGTTTTGGCGGATCCGACGCTCACGGTTTTCAGCGGAGCGACGACGATCGCAAACAACGACAACTGGTCGGACCCGGCGGGCAGTTCGGTTGTGGCGATCGCGGCGGCGGGTGCAGGGGCGTTTGCGTTGCCGGTCGGCAGCAAGGACAGCGCGCTCGTTCTGACGCTCGCGCCGGGCGCTTGTACGTTTCGCGTGGCGGGCGTGGGCGGAGCGACGGGCGTGGCGCTCGTGGAAGTCTACGCGCTGCCCTGAGCGTGGATATTACGGACTAACAGGGCTGATGGCCCCAGTCGTTTTCTTTGAGGTCTTTCTCGAAAAGGGCCATTTGTTCCTCGGGGGTGAGGGCGTTGGCGGGGGGCGGTGGGTGGGCCGTGGACGTGTCGGAGGTGGTGATCGCGGGTGCAGGCTGAAGGGCCGACGATGACAGGGGGGCGACGGGGATGGGTGTTGGTGGTTTGGGTTTCTGCTCCGAAGTAGGCTGGGCGCTCATGGTGACGGCAAGGTAGCACTAAATGGGTGGGCTGTCATTCCTCGGTTTTTGCGAGAGGCTCACGGGTTGGACTGGATAGCTATGGGCAGGCGTCGGAAATGGAGCGACGACGCCCGCGCCGGCTCTAATCAAAGACGTAGGTAGCGGCCAGGCGGAAGAGGAGTTGGCAAAGATGAACGCGTTTTAATGATCGTGCACGGGAACGGTTCATCTTCTGTGTCTAGGGTGACCCCATGAATACCGTCCGCTCGGTTGGAATGCCCCGTTGCGACCGTTGGTTCGCGACGGCCGTAGCCGTGATCGCCGTGGCAGGAAGCGCGCCCACGGCGTTCGCGCATTTCACGGGTGAGGCGGCGCACGATGAGATCACACGACTGGCGGCGCAGGAGCTGGCGGCGGAGCGGACCACGGCGCTGTGGGCGGCTTCGGTGCGAGACACGACAAAGCGATCAGGACCGTGGCGGGTAGCGCAGGTGCGGACGGAGAAGCGGTCGGTGGCCGCGAATACCAGTGGCGATGCGGGCGCACCCAGCGCGGCGGGGATTTTTGCGGCGTTCGCGCCCGCGGTGCGCGTGCGATGGGATGAGCAGTTTTTGTTCGTAGAATCGAACGGACTCCCGGCGCACGGGATGATGGCGGGGATTACGGCTTGGCAGCAACAGGTGCCGTTGCCGCAGCCCTACACAGGTAAGAACGCGTGGCAGATTCCGCTGCATCCCGTGGTGGCGACGAGGCCCGTTTCGATCAGAGGGCGCTTCTTGCGCGGGGCGATCGCGCTGGCGGCGAATGGAATCCCGATCTTCAACCCGCAGAACAATCGCGGCGAAATTTCGCAGGAGATCGGCGAACTCGACCAGTGGGGCGGGCACTGTGGGCGCGCCGATGACTATCACTATCACGCGGCGCCGTTACATCTGCAGAGTGTGGTTGGTGCGGGTAAACCGATCGCCTATGCGCTTGATGGCTATCCGATCTATGGACGCACGGAGCCGGATGGTGCGGTGCCCGAGAAGTTGGATGGCTACAACGGTCACGAAACCGCCGCGCTCGGCTATCACTATCATGGCTCGACGAAATACCCGTATGTGAACGGCGGCTTTCACGGCGTGGTCGTGGAGAAAGACGGACAAGTCGATCCGCAGCCGAGGGCGCAGGGGGTGCGTCCGGCGTTGAATGGGTTGCGCGGAGCGAAAATTACGGGATTGGAAGGCACGCCGGGCAAGACGCCGGTTACGCTGACTTATACGGTTAATCGAAAGCCGGCATCCGTGAGCTACGCGGCGACTGGCGAAGGCGCGTGGACGTTTCGATTCGTGGGCGCGGATGGGTCGACGCGGGAGGAAATTTATCGGGCGGGTGACAGTCGCGGCGGTGGCGGGGGCGGAGGACCGCCGCGCGACGGCAAGCAAAAAGGCGATGGCGGGAAAAATCGGAAGAGCGGTCCGCTGCCGGAGCGCGGCGAGCCACGTCCGGGCGGAGGGGGCGATGGGGCGGTGACGACGCGGACTTACGTGCCGAAGCGCACCGGGAGTTTTTCGCTGCGGAGTCCGGTGGTCGCGGGCGGCGGGGTGTTGCCGGCGGAGTATACGGGTGATGGTGCTAGTATCTCGCCGCCGCTGGAATGGGCTGGGGCACCAGCGGGCACGAAGAGTTTCGTCGTGATCATGCACCACCTCGATCCGGAGGGAAAAACGAAATGGTATTGGACGCTCTATAATATTCCCGCCGACTTGACGGCGCTGCCGAAGGACGTGCATGGCGTGGGCGAGCTCGGCAATAACAGCGTCACGCGGCGCGCCGGCTACGCGCCGCCGCATTCGAAGGGGCCCGGGGAGAAGGCCTACATCGTGACGGCGTATGCGCTGTCGACGCCGCTGCAGATTTCGACGCCGCCGGCGGAGGTGAATCGCGACGTGCTGCTCGCGGCGATGAAGGATGTCATACTCGATAGCGCGGAACTTAAGGTTGTCTACACGCGACCGGGCGGGAGCGGGGATGGACCGCCCCGCGGTGCGCCGCAGGACGGGAAATCAAAAGGGAAGGGACCGCGGTGAAATGCCATTCTCACTTAGTGCTGATGCTCGTGCTTGGCTGGGCGACCGTGCTGCGTGCAGCTGCGGATGTCGGACCGAATTTTGTCGTGATCATGGCCGAAGCGCAGGGATGGCCGAATACCTCGGTGATGATGGACGACCGGCTGTCGGCGTCGAAGAGTGCGGTGTTCAAGACCCCCGCGGTCGAGCGGCTCGCGCGTGAGGGCATGCGGTTCGCCTATGGCTACGCGCTTTCGCCGCGCTGCACACCGTCGCGGGCGGCGTTGCTCACCGGGATCGGTCCGGCGGCGTTGCACATGACTTACGTCCGGGTGGGCCGGGAAACCGGACCCGTGCGAACGGCGCTGATTCCGCCAGAACCGGTCTTGGAGATGCCGACGGCCGTGACGACGGTGGCGGAGATGCTCAAGGGCGTCGGCTACACGACGGCGCATTTCGGGAAATGGCATGTGGGGCGCACCGATCCCGGGAAACACGGTTTCGATGAGAGCGATGGCGCGACGAACAATGGAGGTCCCGATGGAGTCGCGAACCCAAATCCCAAGCAGTCCTTCGGTATGACGGAGCGTGGCATCGCGTTCATGAGGCGCGCGCAGCTAGTGGGAAAACCGTTTTATCTGCAGCTCTCCCATTATCCAAACCAGGAACGCAAGGAAGGCGGCGGCGGCAATGGGCGAGACCGTGACACCGTCCGCGCGGATTCGGACGAAATCGACAAGACGGTGATGCAGCTGCTCACCGCGCTCGACACCTTGGGCCTCCCTGGCCGGACCTATGTGATTTACACGGCGGACCACGGCGGGCAGGGCCGGAATGGCAACGCACCGCTCTCCGGCGGCAAAGGCGCGGTGACCGAGGGCGGATTGCGCGTGCCGTTTCTGATTCGCGGACCGGGCATAGCGGGGAATGTGTGCTCGCGCGTGCCGGTGACCGCGTGCGATGTGTTGCCGACGATCGCGGAATTGGCGGGTGTTAGGGCTGCGTTACCGGCGGCGGTGGAGGGGGGAAGCCTGGCGGCGGTGCTGCGCGATCAGGCCGGGCGCGGGAATGTGCAGCGCTCGCGCGAGGAACTGGTGTTTCATTTTCCTCACTACGATATGGGCAATGGTGGACCGGCGACGGCGATTCTGCTCGGCGGCTATAAGCTCGTGCGTAACTACGAAAAGAAGACGCAGCGCCTTTTCGACCTGGAGAATGATCCAGGGGAAGAGCGTGATCTCGCGGCAAAGTTGCCCGAAAAAGCCGCTGAGCTCGATGCACGGCTCACGCGGTATCTGAACGCGGTCGCCGCGCAACTGGCGCAGCCCAACCCGAACCACGATCCGACGAAGGCCGATAATCCGAGTGCCGACGACCGGCGGGGCGGGAAGGGCGGCAAGCAGGGCAAGAAGCGCGGTTGAAACGGTTCTCCAACCCATGAAACTCACTCCTCTTGTTGCCCGCAGCGCCATGGGCCTGATCGCGGCGGTTGTGCTCATCGGTGCCTCCGTGCTCGCACAGGAGGGCCCGCCCAGTGGAAAGAAAAAAGGCGGCGGCAAAAAGGGCGGCGGCGCGGACGCCAAGGGGCTCATCAAGCCGACGATGGCCGACACCATCAAAGTGAATGTCTATGCCGACAACTGGTTCGTGCTCCATATCAATGGTCGCCTCACGGCGGTGGATCCGATTCCGTTTATCCCGCACAACGTGATTTCGGTCGATATTCTGCCGGAGTATCCGATGACGATTGCGGTGATGGCGAAGGACAATGCCGACCCGAAGACCGGGCTCGAATACGGCGAACGCATCGGCGATGGCGGTTTCATCATCAAGTTCGGCGATGGCACCGTCTCGAATGGGAACTGGAAGGCGAAGAATTTTTTCAAGGGACCGCTGAACGGTGACGTGAAAAACCCGCAGGTGGAGTACACGCCGATTCCAGAAAAGTGGTGGGCGGTCGATTTCGACGACAGCGCGTGGACGAACGCAAAGGAGTTTACCGAGGAGCGCGTGAACCCGAAGGAGCCCTACTACGCTGCTGATTTCAAAGGCGCGAAATTTATCTGGAGCGACGATCTCGACCTCGACAACACGGTCATCTTCCGCACCCGCGTGGAGAAGCCGGAATGGAAACCGCGCTGGAATACGAAGCCCGACCTCGACGTGAGCGGTGCGCCTTTCAAGTGAGAGGGCCTGGCGAGTTTCCATCGACGGTCAAAGGTGCGAAAATGACAGAGTTTTAATGATTGGTCGCGCAGGCTGTTCATCTGGGGCGGGTAGTTTATGGGCATGGAAAGCCACCGATATGTGAAAACAGGCTCACTCTCGTGTGGTCCCTCTACGCAATTCGAGCCGATCGCATCCCACGCTCATGGTCGCTGAAATTCTCACTACGTCCGCATCCGACAACGAAACCGTTTTGACGACGTCTGAGTCGCGCTTGTGGCACGTCAGCGCGGGTCGCCGCGTGCCGGCTGCGCCCGATGAGCGTGCGGCGCTGTTGGCCGTCATCGTGCGCGCGCAGGCCGGTGAACTCGATGCGCAGTCGGAGCTGGTGCGACGCTACCGCACGCGGATCTCGGCTTTCGTGCGGCCCTACTTGGCCCTGCCCGGCGCCGTCGAAGACATTGTTCAAATGGTGTTCATCAAGATGGTCCGCCGGATTGGACTGTTGCGCGACGCACGCACGTTTGAATCGTGGCTTTTTACCTTGGCGCGGAACACCGCACTCGACGCCATCCGCCGCGCCCGGTGCCGACCCTCGACGATCTCGGACGATGCCGTGCTTTTGAACATGGCGAGCAGCGACAACAGCGCGCTCATGCATGAGATTTACGATGCCCTCGAACTCGCCGTCGAAAAACTCGGCTCGAAGGATCGCGCGCTAGTCGCACTCATTGTCGAGGGTGCCAGCTATCGCGCCGCGGCCGAGCGGATGGGGCTCACGATCGGGGCCGTGAAGGTTCGGCTGAACCGGGCGCGGAAAATTCTGCGCGTAAGCGTCGGAGCCGCCACGGGATTGCGGCCCGCGGAGCCGATGGCAATGAAACCATCGTGCGTCTCCCGGTTCGGCGGGAGTGGGGCCCGGTTGTTGTTGTCGGCATAGGATCGGGGTGCGACGCCGAGCTCCGCGCAAACGTGAAGCGACATTAACGATTTTTAATCTGCGGCAGTCATCTCAGTTAATGATGAACTGCGATTCTTAGGAATGACACGCTGGCGCAACCCGATCCTCTTTTTTCTCTTCATCACACCCTTGGGTTCCCGTGCGGCTGAACCGGAAACGGCCCGCCTCGTAAACATCGCGACGCGTGCGGCTGTTGGCGGTGCGGCGGGAGTTCCGATTCCCGGCTTCGTGATCGCGGGGAACGGCACGAAGTCCGTCGTGGTGCGGGCGGTCGGCCCAACGCTCGGTGTTTTTGGCGTCAACGGCGTGCTCACCGATCCGCGGCTGAGTGTGGTCAGCGGTTCGACCACGGTGGCGACCAACGACAACTGGCTGCCGGCCGACGCGGCGGCGATGACATCCGCCGGAGCTTTTTCCCTCCCGCCCGGGAGCAAGGACGCGGCGCTCGTCGCCAGTCTCGGTGCCGGCGACTACACTGCTCCGGTCACGGCGACCGATGGCGGCAGCGGGGTGGCCTTGGTCGAGATTTACGATGGAGCCCTGAATTCCGGCGCGTCGATCGTCAATGCTTCGACGCGCGCGTTCGTCGGCACCGCTGAAAGCGTGCTCATCCCGGGCTTTGTCGTCAGCGGCACCGGGACGATCCGGTTGTTAGTCCGCGCAGTCGGGCCGACGCTCGCGGGCTTTGGTGTGACGGGCACGCTGGCCGATCCGACGATCACGCTCTACCGGGGAGCGACGGTGCTAGCGACCAACGATAATTGGTCGAGC
>CAMATV010000023.1 GCA_945861235.1 Opitutus sp. GAS368 | reverse complement strand
GTCCGCGCTGTTTCAATCGAAACGTGTGGCCTGCGACCGTGGTCCAGAATCTTCCATGTCAAAATCTCCGTTGTCCGGTCTGAATGTGCTGGTGCTCGAGGACGAGTTGCTGCTGCGCAAACGCTTGGCTGGGTTTCTGGAAAATGAGGGGGCGTCGGTGACGGCGGTCGGCACAGTGGCGGCGGCGAGGCAAGCGGCCGAGTCACTGCCATTCGACGTCGCGTTGTTGGACGTGAATCTGCCTGACGGGCGGGGCACTGATTTACTGCGAGACAAGGTCTTTTCAGCCACGACCAATGTCCTCGTGATGACTGCTGAAGGCGGCGTCGCGGGTGCGGTTGAGGCGGTTCGGGCCGGGGCGTCGGATTACCTCGTCAAGCCCTTCGACCCGGAAGAATTGCCGGTGAGACTGGCCCATGCGCGGAAGAGCCTGCAGGCAAAGCGAGCGGATGAATTTCGCCGCGGACAGGAGGCGGATTTAGTGTTCGGAGCGAGTCTGGTTGGCGTGCGGGAGCAATTGCAGAAAATAACGACGGCGGATCGCCGGTTGGGCAGCCACTTGCCGCCGGTGCTGATCGAGGGCGAGACCGGCACGGGCAAGACGGCGATCGCCCGTTGGATTCATCGCAACGGCCCGCGCGCCGAGGGACCGATGGTGGAACTTAATTGCTCGGCCATGCCCGAAGCCTTGGCCGAGGCGGAGTTATTTGGCCACGAGCGCGGTGCCTTTACCGATGCGAAGGCGGCGCGGATTGGACTCATGGAAGCCGCAGATGGGGGCACCTTGTTTCTCGATGAACTGCCGAGTCTTGCTCAATCCCTGCAGGCAAAATTACTGACGGTCTTGGAGGATCACTCACTCCGGCGGGTGGGCGCCACGAGGCCGATCGCGGTCGACTCGCGGATCATCGCAGCGACCAATGCTGACCTCGGAGTGCTGGTGACGGCGGGGAAATTTCGCGAGGATCTCTTGCATCGCCTCGATTTGTTTCGGGTGCGCCTGCCCCCGCTGCGCGAACGTGGGAACGACATCCTCGTACTCGCTGACGCCTTGCTGGCGCGGGTCTGTAAACGCTACGGCCAGAAACCGCCCGTGATACCGCCGGAGGGTCAGTCGCGGCTCCTCGCTCATGCTTGGCCGGGGAATGTCCGTGAACTCGCGCATGAACTGGAGCGGGCGGTGGTGTTTGGTGGCGAGCGGGGGCTGAGCTTCGGCCACCTCGGAGGAACGCCGGCGACAGGTGCAGGGGAGAATACCGCGTGGATGCGGCCGGGCTTTGTTTTTCCCGAGAGCGGATTTTCTCTGGAAGCTGCGATTGATCGAATTGTCGCGCAGGCCGTGCAGCAAGCCGAAGGTAACGTGTCGGCAGCCGCGCGTTTACTCGGGGTATCGCGGGATGTGGTGCGCTACCGGATCAAAGGGGGCGGTAACGCCGGAAAGGTTGGGGAATAATCCTCGGGACGGCGCTTCGAACGGGGGAGATTCCCCGAGGTTTCGCCGCCGCTCGGATACGCATCTAAAATCTCTAATCGTTGATCTGTAACCTCAAAAGATTGATTGAGGAGTTTGGCACAACGGCTGCAATCGTTGTCGAACAATTCAAGTAAAGACCGTCCTGACCGAACACTATCCTGATGAAAGCCACTCTCCTCAACAAGCTGATCGTCGCGGCTGCTATCGCCGTCGTTGGCAACTTGTATGCGGCGGACGCTCCGGTCAGTCCGACGGATCCTCGTAAGCCAGCGGACAAACCTCTGGCCAAAGTGCAGCCACCCTCAGCGGGTGATGTAAAAAAGGACGTCGAGAAATTTAGTGCGCAGCGCGACACGCTGCTCGCTGAGCGTCAGGCCCTCCTCAACCAGTTGAAGACCGCGAGTGACGAGCACC
This sequence comes from Opitutus sp. GAS368, assembly GCA_945861235.1. GTDB lineage: Bacteria > Verrucomicrobiota > Verrucomicrobiia > Opitutales > Opitutaceae > GAS368. The sequence continues at coordinate 14,598 of CAMATV010000023.1, read as the reverse complement.
GCAAAGCGATTTTGGAGAAAATGAAGGAACTCAGCGAAACGCAGCGCGAGCTGAGTAAACAGCTCCGCGACGATCTCCGAAAACAGCGCCAACGATAAACCTCGTTCGGCGTGTTTGTTTCTTGTCCCGCAACGACGGATCTTGAGGCAGTCGCTCCCCGGCGGCTGCTTTTTCGTTTCCTGCCGTTAGGATGCGAACATGGCTTGAGTGAGGCGGTCAGTCACCGCATAATGGACACGTCATTCATTCACTGTTTGTGACAAAACATTTCTTCTCCCTCGCAACCGTTGCGGTTTTGACCCTCTTCACTCTGGGGCAAGTGCGCGGTCAGGGATTGGCGTGGGTTCCCGGGGGCGCGACGAAAACTGCGACGGAGGCTCCGCCTCCAGTCGTGGCACCGCCGAGTTGGATCGGGTGGGGTAGTGTGCAAACGGGTTTTGGATTCCGTGACAACGTGCTCCTCAGCCAAGCGAGCGAGGAGCGTAGCGGATTTGTCCGCAGCGGGATCGATGCGACGGTTTGGCGGGCACCGCAAGGGCGTGCGGATTTTCTCGCTTCGCTCAAGGCTGAAGGCACGCACTATTTTTCTGCGCGTACGGTCAACCATGAGTCTGTGGCCATTCTGCTCTCGGAATGGCGCTACCGGATCGGGGACGTCCTTAAGTTTTCGCTCGATGCGCGGGGCTACTCGTTTGACCAGATTTATGACGCTTCAGATACCGATCTGCAACAGGTCGTCACTGAGGTGAAGACGCTGGGTGCGAACATCGGTCCGAAGGTTCGATGGACCTTGCGGCCGTCTTGGTGGATGGAGACTGACGTGGAGGCGAAGCGATTAACGTATCCCGATGGCGCGAATAACCGCAGCGTCCGAGAAGGGACGCTGCGGTTGGGCTGGCGGCCGGGCACTCGCTTCGAAGTCAGCGTGGCGGGCACCGAGGGCCGTCGTAACTATGATGTGCGCGTGCAGAATTCAGTCAGCGGACGTCCGCTCGCGGGCACGCAGCTCAGGATTGCCGAGCGTGAAGGTGAGTTTCGGATTGATGCCACGCTGGACGCGGCGGGGCGCTGGAAGACCAGCACGCGGGCCAGCGCTTTGCGTTTCCGCGACAATGGCGTGGGCTACCTGAACTTCCACCAGCGTAAAATTACCCACGAGGTTGAGTGGACAACGGACGCTTGGCTCGTGGCGCTCAAAGGCTCGGCCCGACGAGTCGAGTTCGCGCTGCAAACGGTCGGGGTCGGGATCTCGCCGACGTCCCAAATCAGGGATGACATTTCTGCGGACCTCCAAATCGAGCGCAAACTCAGTGCGCGCTGGACGGTCTACGCGGGGTATACGTGGGAACGCAACCGCTCCAACGACGTGATCGCTTCATATTATCTGAACGAAGGCTTGCTAGGTATCCGCTGGAATTGGGAAAAATGAGGTCTGCTTTTCTTCATGACCGTACCTGCCAGCCCGTCGCCGCCCGGCCGCGCCACGCAATTAACCGTGGTGGGTCTGACCGTGGCCGTCTTTGCCGCGGTGTTAGCGTTTGTCACGCTGCAACTGCGGGGCGGCCTTCGGGAGCAGATTTTATCAGGCAAGGCTGAGACGCTGGCCGCCGTAGCCTCGATGCAGTTGGCGAACGGGGCGGAGGCTCTGGCCGAAGTCGGGTTGACGGATGCGCCGGGCGAGTTGCTGGCCGCGGTGCTCAAGGCCTCGAAGTATCGCGGCGTCTTGGCGATTCGCGTTTTCGACGCCGGCCGGCGATTCAGTGGGGCCTTGCCGTTGGAGCTCTCGGATGACCCGCCCTCGGCCGAGGAGTGGACGACGCGACCGTTTGCCCGCATGCGCGCGCGAGAAAAATTGCAGACGCTGGCCGGCGTGCCAGCTCCCGCCGACGCCCTCGCGACCGACGAACCGCTGATTGAAGCTTGGGTCCCGCTACGGCGAAGCGAAGGGGCCCCGCTCGCGGGTGTCGCCCAATTCTGGATTGTCGGCGATGAACTTGCCGCCGAGTTCACCTCCCTTGATCGTCGGCTCGCCCTGCAAGCTGGGATCGCGTGGCTCGCGGGCGCGGTTGTCATCGTGCTCGTGCTGGGTTGGGCGTTTCGGCGGCTGGCGGCGGCGAATCACATTCTGGAAGCGCGGACCGAGGATTTACAGCGAGCCAATCGTGAGCTTGTGCTGACGGCGAAAACGTCTGCCCTCGGCACCGTGACGGCGCATCTCATTCATGAAATAAAAAACCCTCTCGCCGGACTCGAAGTCTTCATGGCGTCACAGGCTGAACCGGGCGGACGGGAGGAAAGCGGGCGGGAACTTGCCGCAGCCACGGAGCTCACCCGGCGTTTGCGAACCATGATCAATGACGTCGTCGGTGTCCTGCGCGATGAACAGCATGGCGCTCATTTCGACCTCACCTGTACGGAGCTCGCGCAAGTGACGTTCGAGCGAGTGCGGCCCGAAGCCAATTTGGCCGGCGTGCGGCTCGTGGCGGATATTGTCGCGGAAGCGTCGTTGCCGGGGCGTCGGGCAAATCTCACGGGCCTCGTGTTGCGCAACCTGATACAGAACGCGGTCGAAGCTTCGCCGCCGGCGGGAATCGTCCGACTCACCGGTCGCACCACGCAGGACGGCCGATGGGAATTTTCAGTGGAAGACAGGGGCTCGGGGTTGGCTGAATCGGTGCGTGCACGGTTGTTTCAACCCTGCGCGAGCACGAAGCCCGGCGGCAGTGGTCTGGGACTTGCCCTGAGCCAGCAACTCGCCCAACAGGCGGGCGGACGTATCGAGTTGGTGAAAAGCGACGCCGAGGGCACGTGCTTTCGTTTGGTGCTGGAGCCCGACGTGTGATCGCATGCGAACGGGGCTCGCTCACGTTATTACCAGAGCTGACCGGCCGGGGAAATGCGCGGGTCCGCCGGTTCGTCGGTCGTTGGGTTGGCCGATGTGGTTGACCTTGCTGCTGTGCGGAGCAATCGCCGGAAGGGTGTTCGCGCAGGCTGATGGCTCGTTGCGTTGGGCTTCGAAGATGGCGAGCACCCGCGGATATGTGTATTCGTCTCCGGCGGTCGGAGCTGATGGGACCATCTTTGTCGGCGTGGAGATTGATAGCACGCCGCAGGATGGCATGCTCCAGGCGGTCAACGGGAAGGATGGTTCGATCAAGTGGACGTTCCGGACTCGCCAATGGGTGGACTCGGCACCGGCGATCGGAGCGGACGGAACGGTCTACTTCGGATGTTGGAATGGAAATCTCTATGCCGTGAACGGAGCGACTGGACTGGAAAAATGGAAACTGCCCGTGGGGGCGATTGTGATCAGTTCGCCGGCGGTTGGTCCGGATGGGACCATCTACATCGGCTCGGATGACTACGGATTGCATGCCGTCAGCAAAGACGGCGTTGAGCGGTGGAAATTTCTGGCCCGGAACTCCATTGAATCATCACCGGCGGTGGCCGCTGACGGCACTATTTATTTTGGCTCAAACGACCGCTCGATTTATGCGATCAATCCCGACGGTTCCAAGAAGTGGCAGGTCGAGACGCTGTCGACCGTGGCATCTTCCCCCGCGATCGACGTCGACGGCACGATCTACGTCGGTTCGTATGATGGTTTCCTGTACGCACTCGCTCCGGAGGACGGCGCCATCAAATGGAAATTTAAAACTGGGGGCCAAGTCCAAGCGTCGCCGGCCATCGGTCCCGACCGCACGATATATTTCGGGAGCTTCGATAAGAATTTTTATGCCGTGAATCCGGATGGCACGATGAAGTGGAGTGTGAGCGTGGGCGGAGCGATTTTTTCCAGCGCCGCAGTGCGGAGCGATGGCACGATTATTTTTGGCGCGGACGATGGTCGGGTGCGTGCCGTCTTCCCGGAAACCGGACTGATCAAGTGGGCCTACGACACGGGTGATCTGATTGAGTCGTCCCCGGTCGTGGGGCCCGACGGTGCGGTGTATGTGGGGTCGATCGATGGGAAACTCTATTCGTTCAACGGCTCCGGTGCGCCGGCATCGGCTCAGTCGCGGTGGCCGATGTTCCGACGCGATGCGGTGCGTTCGGGTCAAGTGCCCGCGCCAGCCGACGGTGGACGGTTGATCAATCTCGCGACGCGGGCGCAGGCAGGAAATGGGGTGCCCCTGATTGCGGGGTTCGTGACGAAAGGCGAGGGCACCAAGCATTACTTGGTTCGCGCGATCGGGCCGACCTTGGAACCGCTCGGGGTGTCCAATCCGTTGCGCGATCCAACGCTCGTGGTGCAACCGTTGGGTTCGGCGGATGTGTTGTTGGCCAACGATGATTGGGGGAGCGGAAATAACGTGGCGCAAATCATGACGACGGCGGCCGCTGTCGGGGCTTTTGTCCTGCCGGCGGGAAGCAAAGATGCCGTGGTGCTCGGTGCGCTGCCGGGCGGCGTCTACACCGCCTCCCTCGGCGGGTCTGCCAGTGACTCGGGGATCGCGTTGCTCGAGGTCTACGATGCATCCGTGAGTGTGCAGGGCGCGCGACTCGTCAATCTTTCGGCGCGTGCGCAGGTCGGGACCGGCGACAAGATGCTCATTCCGGGACTCGTCATCGGCGGCAGTGATCCGGTCCGCGTGCTCGTGCGGGTGGTCGGGCCGGGCTTGGCAGGCTTCGGTGTGACGGGGGCACTGGCTCGGCCGAGCATGACAGTTTTTTCCGGCCAGGCGCAGAGGCTGACCAATTCCGGGTGGTCGGCGGGTGTCCAAAAAGCGGATATCGCGGCGGCCGCGGCGTCAGTCGGAGCCTTTCCGCTGGTAGAAGGGAGTGCGGATTGCGCCGCACTCCTGACCCTCTCCAGCGGGGCCTACACCATCCAAGTTTCCGGAGTCGGCAACACGACCGGAGAGGCGTTGGTGGAGGTCTACGTCGTGCCGTAGTCCCGCGATCGGTATTGGCTCAGACGTCGGCGGCGATGCGCTCAGAGCTGAGGTTGCGCCAACGCGCGACGACCCGGCGACACAGGGCATCGGGCGAGAGTCCGTAGGCGGCGCGGAGAATGTCCACGCTGCTGCCGTGTTCGACAAATTTGTCAGGCCAACCGAGGCGCTCGACGGCCACAGGACAATCGGATTCGTGCAGTGCCTCGAGAACCGCGCTGCCAAAACCACCGGCGACCACGTGATCTTCCATGGTGACGAGCAGGGGAATGCAGGCCGCATGACTGAGGAGGAGCGCGCGGTCGAGGGGCTTGACGAAACGCGCGTTGACGACACCGACAGAAATATTCTCTTCAAAGGCGAGGCGCTCGGCGAGTTTGAGCGCGTCTGGTACCATGCTGCCGAGGGCCCAGATCATGATGTTAGAACCTTCGCGTAAAACCTCGGCGTGACCGATGGGCAGTGTTACAGGTTGGGCTTTGATTTTTACGCCGGTGCCGGCACCACGGGGATAGCGGATGAAGCCGGGGCCGGGTAGTTGGAGACTGGTATGGAGCATATCCACGAGTTCGTCCTCGTCCTTCGGCTGCATGATCGTCGCATTGGGCACGCAACGCAGATACGCTAGGTCGAAGAGGCCGTGGTGGGTCGGGCCGTCATTGGGGGAGAGTCCCGCGCGGTCCATACAAAAGGTGACGGGGAGGTTTTGCAGCGCGACGTCGTGGATGATTTGGTCGTAGGCGCGTTGGAGAAAGGTGGAGTAGATGGCGCAAACGGGGCGAAATCCCTTGGTCGCCAATCCGGCGGCGAAGAGGACGGCGTGCTCCTCCGCAATCCCGACATCAAAGAATTGTTTCGGCACGGCGGTGGCGAGATGCACCAACCCCGTGCCGCTGGGCATCGCGCCGGTGATCCCCAGAATATTTGGATTCGCCCGGGCAAACCTGACGAGGGCTTCGCCGAAGACGTCTTGGTAATTCGGCGGCGCGCCCACGACTGCTTTCTTGCTCTCACCGCTGACGGGGTCGAAAGGGGAAGCGCCATGAAATTTTTCGGGATGCTCGACGGCGGCTTCGAGGCCTTTGCCCTTTTTTGTCAGGATGTGGATGATCACGGGCACGTCGCAATGCTTCGCGAATTCGAGATTCTTTTGGAGCGCGTCGAGATCGTGGCCGTCAACGGGGCCTAGGTAGCGGAGACCAAACTTCTCGAAGAGCGAAGACTCGACGAAGAAGTCCTTGGTCTCGCGCTTCCATTTGGTGTAAACGCGGTTCATTTCCACGCCGGTCGGGAAGCTCTTAAAGAAGGCCTCGACGTCGTGATGGAGCTTGTTGTAGGTCGGATTGGTACTGATGCGGTTCAGATAACTGGAAATAGCGCCGACATTTTTTGCGATCGACCACTCATTGTCGTTGAGGATCACGATCAAGCGTTTCGTGGAGGAGACGACATTGTTGAGGGCTTCGAGGGTGATGCCGCAGGTGAAGGCCGCATCGCCGCAGACAGCGACCACGTGCTCATGTGAGCCGCGCAGGTCGCGGGCCGTAGCCATGCCGAGTGCGGCGGAAAGCGCGGTGCCGGCGTGCCCGGCGCCGAACGAATCATGCGGGCTCTCGCTGCGGTAGAGAAAACCGCTGGCGCCACCAGTTTGGCGCAGTTTTCTGAAGAAGTCGCCGCCGCGGCCCGTCAGGAGCTTGTGGACATAGCCCTGATGGGCGACGTCGAACACGAACTGGTCTTCGGGTGTGCTGAACGCGCGGTGGAGGGCGATAGTCAGTTCGACGACGCCGAGGTTGGGGCCGATATGACCGCCATTTTTCGCGGTCACGGCGATGAGCTCGGCGCGGATTTCCTCAGCGAGTTGCGGGAGCTGGGCAGGGGCGAGGGCTTTGACGTCTTCAGGGCTGTGGATGGCGTCCAGCAGGCGAGGGTGGAGGGGGGGGACGGGTGCGGTCATCGTTGCTTAGTCTTCTCGGGTGGTCTCGAATTTTTCGAAGGCGATCTTGCCGTCTTTTTGTTTCTTGAGCTGCTCGATCTTAAGCTCGGCGTCCTTGAGCCGTGCCTCGCACACTTTGAGCAGCTTATTGCCTTCTTCAAATCGGGCGAGCAACTCGGCCAGCGGCACGTCGCCGGACTCCATCGATTCAACGATGGACTCGAGTTTTCCGAGGGCGTGCTCGAACGATAGTTTGGTTTCTTTGGCTTCCACGCGGTGGAAGATGCGGCGGAGCTCCGGCATTTCAAACAATCTTTGGGCTGGCAGCCGCGACAGTTTCGCATGGATTGGTCGGCATGCTGTTAGTCCTTTCGATTACTGCGGTGCTCATGGTGTTGCGGCTCGCCGGCGAACTCGCTCTGTCGGCACTCAATCGCGCGGAAGTGCGCCGCCACGCGGAAGCCCCGCCCGCGGCCGCCGCGGCCATGATGGATGTGGAGACCTATCAGAAATCCGTGGCCTACACTTTGGCGAAATCGCGCTTTGGCGTGATCACCGGGATTTTTGACACGGTCGTGACGGCGATGGTGCTGTTTGGCGGGGTGTTGCCGTGGTTGTTCGCCTGGGCGGTTGGTTGGGGCGCGGCGCAGGCCGTCTGGAGCCACGCCGTGTTCGTCTTGCTGGCCATGCTGCTACTGTCAGTGCCCTCGCTGCCGTTTGAGTGGTGGGAGCAGTTTCGCCTCGAGGAAAAATTTGGGTTTAACAAGAGTACGGTGGGACTTTGGGTGATGGACAAAATCAAGGGCACGGTGCTGATGTTCGCGATCGGTTTTCCGCTGCTCTGGGCCTTGCTCTCGCTGGTGAAGTGGACGGGCCCCTCGTGGTGGCTCTGGGGCTTCGGCTTAATGTTTGGTTTTCAGCTGCTGATGCTCGTGTTGTATCCCAAGTTGATCTTACCGCTTTTTAACAAGCTCACCCCGCTGCCGGAGGGCGATTTGCGCGGGCGGCTCTTGGCGCTCGGCGATCGCACGGGATTTCGGGCGTCGACGATTGAGGTCATCGACGGATCGAAGCGCTCGGGCCATTCCAACGCCTACTTCACTGGTTTCGGGCGGTTTCGGCGGATCGTTCTCTTCGACACGCTCATCGCGCAGCTGACGGCGGAAGAACTTGAAGCCGTCTTGGCGCATGAGATCGGGCACTATCGCCGCGGACACATTCCGAAGATGATCGCGATGTCGGCGGCCATGATGTTCGGCGGCTTCGGGGTCATCGCTTGGCTCGCGCGGAGTTCGTGGTTTAACAGCTCGTTCGGGTTTCCGGAGGGCGAGCTCGCTCCTTCGTTTCTACTCTTTGGACTCTTGAGCGGCCTCGTAACATTCTGGTTTTCGCCACTCATGAATGCGCTTTCGCGCCAGCACGAGTATGAGGCGGATGCGTTCGCCAGCCAAGCCGTGGGCGGGCCGGCGGCGATGGTCGGTGCGTTGCGCAAACTGGCTCAGAAAAATTTGAGCAACCTGACGCCGCATCCGTGGTTCAGCGCGTTTCACTACTCTCACCCCACGCTGGTCGAACGCGAAGGCGCGCTGGCCAAGCTCTGACCCGCCGCTTCGCGGGAGCTCATGAAGCCAAGCGAGACCACGCGCCTTTGTTTGGTCGGATGGCTGCTTAGCGGGTTTTTTGTCGGGGTCCGGCTGCAGGCTGAGGTACTGACCATGGCCACCTACAACATTGAGAATTACGTCTCGACTAACCGGATGACGGAGGCGGGATATCGCAAAGATTATCCGAAGCCGGAGTCGGAAAAACGCGCTCTGCGGACCGTGATGCGCGCTCTCAATGCCGACGTGCTTGTGCTCCAAGAAATGGGTCCGCGTGCTTATCTGGACGAACTGCAGCGAGACTTGAAGGCCGAGGGGCTCGACTACCCCCACGTGGCGCTTGCGGAGGCGGCCGACGCGGATCGCCATGTGGCGCTGCTCTCGCGACGTCCGCTCAAGGCGGTGACCGCGCACTCCGACCTTGAGTTTACCTACTTCGGCGCGAAGGAGCGAGTTAAGCGCGGGCTCCTAGAAGTGACGATCGCCACGTTGGAGGGGGACGTGACGATTTTTGCCGTGCACCTAAAAAGTCGCTTTACGGATCGTCCCGACGATGCGCTCTCGACCATCCGGCGCATCGGGGAAGCTACGGCCGTGCGGGACCGGGTGCTCAAGCGTTTTCCGGTGCCGGTGAAGGCGCGTTTTGTCATTCTCGGTGACTGCAATGACAGCAAGTCAAGTAAGCCGCTCGAACGGCTCCATGTGCGGGGCAAGACGGTGATCACCGAGCTCCTGCCGGCAGCGGATTCGCGAGGCGAGACGTGGACCCACGCGTTTCGTCGCGATGATACCTATACGAGAGTTGACTATGTGCTCGTCTCGCCGGGCCTGCGATCTGCGGTCGAGGGCGGCGTGGCGAAAATTTTTGACGGCGACGGTGTGCGTGCGGCCAGCGATCATCGGCCGGTGACGCTGACGTTGCAGTTTGGGCAAAAAAAATAGGGTAGGCCTTGCGACCCGCCCTACGGAAAGGAGTGCGATGATGGCGGGTCTTATCGCGCGGTGACGCTCACCGCCACGTTGACCTCGCCCGAACCAAAGCCCTTGAGAAACAGACTGCCATTTCCGGGCTTTCCGCCTTCGACGGTCACGGTGACGCTGGTTTGGCCCTGCGCAACAATCACCTCAGGCATGATGATGCTGTCCGGTACGTTGGTCGCGATATCGAGCAAGGTACCCCCGGGTGGTGCGGCGTTCGGAATGCTAAAGGTCAGGGTTTGCTTGGAACCAGTCCGCAGCGTGAGCGAAGACGGAGTGACCGAAACACTGCTCGCATCGATGCGGAAGGAACCGATCGGCGAATTGCCGGCGGCGCTATTGAGTGTGATTTGATAATTACGTCCGCTTTCCAGCGGCGGCACGAAAAAGCTGAGGGCGTTCGGGGATTCGCAAACTGTGCGGGCCGGCGAGCCGTTGAAGTTGACCGTATCTTGGGGGGTGAAGCCCCGACCCAACACACTGACGCGTGAACCGACAGGGCCACGGTTAACCTCCAGCGAGAGGACGTAGCGACGGACGATCTTCGTGCGCGTGAGGTCCGTGTAGACCTCGAGGGGGGTCTGAAGGTTGTTCCCCTCGACGAGGTAATTGACGAGGAAATAATAGGCCAGCGCGTCACGGCCCGAGGGCACTTGATATTCGAATTCAAAAATGCCTTCGCCAATCGGGCTTCTCTTCATGTCGAAACTCTTGCCGTCGACGATGACGTGAGGCGCGATCGAGGTGAGGGGGACGGTATTTGTCCGCGGCGTCACCCGGAGGGTGAACGTGTAGATTTGTGACGGATTCTCCGGCATCGATCCGGGCGTCAGATTCGTCAGCGTGACCGTGTCGCAGCCGGCAAGGAGCGCGAAAACGGCGATGGCGGCGAGCCAGGCGAGGATTTTCCTCGCGGGAGAAATTCGGTTGGTGTGCATTGGGTCCTAGAGTGAAAAATACTTGGCTAATTAAAACGCGTTAGTAATGAGCGGCCTCGTCCCAGCGCAAGCCAAAGCTTCCTCAGCGCACGCCCCGCTGGGCTTTTACGTGCACGTGCCGTTCTGTGCCTCGACGTGTGATTTCTGTGCATTCTACCAAACGCAACCGACCGCCGGGAGCATCGAGCGTTACTTGGATTGCGTCGCGACTGAGGCTTCGCTGGTGGCTTGGACGCGTCCCGTCACGACCGTGTTCTGGGGCGGCGGCACGCCGGGTCTGCTGGGGGCGCGAGACTTGGAGACGCTTGGTGCGATCGTCCGGGCGCGGTGCGGTGGTACTCCGTTGGAGTGGACGGTCGAGCTCGCGCCGGGTTCGGTTACCGAAGAGCGACTGACGGTGCTGCGGGCAATCGGGGTCACCCGCGTGTCGATGGGCGTCCAGAGTTTTCAGCCGGCGCTCCTTGATGCCCTCGGACGGCAGCATTCCGTCGAACAGATCGATCGAGCTTATGACCGCGTGCGCGCAGCGGGTTTTCCCAGCGTGAACTTGGATCTCATGTTCGCTTTGCCCGGTCAGACAGCCGAGGAGTGGGCGGCGGATGTGCGCGAGGCGGTTTCCCGGGCACCCGATCATCTCTCGACGTATTGTCTCACGTTTGAGGAGGACACCAAATTATGGGTTAAGCTGTCTCAAGGGCGGGTGAAATTGGACCCGGATCATGAAGTCCGGCTCTATGAGCAGACGTGGGCGCAACTCGGGGCGGCGGGTTATGCGCAGTATGAGGTTTCCAACTTCGCCCGCCCGGGCCAAGCCTGCCTCCATAACCTGAACACATGGCACATGAACGAGTGGGTGGGCCTCGGACCATCCGCCGCGTCACAACACGGTGGTTGGCGGGGTGGGAATATCGCTGATTTGGAGAAATGGCAGACGAACGTCGCCCACGGTGATCGGGTGACGGAAGACCGGGTCGCGCTGACGCCGGCCCTGCTGACCGAAGACGCGTTGATTTTTGGCCTGCGGATGAACGCCGGAGTGGATGTCGCCCACTGGCGGGAGCGCTGCCCGGATGCTCCGTGGGCGGCGGTCGATGACTTGCTGCGCAGATTGGTAAATGAACAGTTGGCCACTCGGGCAGGTGCGATCGTCCGCTTAACGGATCGCGGCCGATTACTCGCTGACGCGGTTGGGGCGGAGCTGATGGCCGCGTTTGAGAGCGAGGAGTGCGTCGCATGAAAACGGATGCGATGCTTGGCCGATGCTATCCGGCGATAGACAGTGGGCTGGGCCTCGGTCCAAAATTTTTCAATTTCGATTTTGGTCATGACTGGGGCGACGTCGCTCGCATCGGGACCGCCGATGTGGCGTTGGGCTCACCGCTGCTTTATTTACACGGTCCCCCCGACGGCTCCTTGGCTCCGAATGACGATAATTTTTCGAAAAGACAGCGGATCGAAAGTGGTGGGACGGGGACTGTCTGGACGGAGCAATTCAAACCATGATCAAAGCGACCATCATTCTGCTTGGCTTTCTTCTCACGCTCGCGGGCTGTCAGTCGCCCACCTCGGTGGACTACACCCCGACCGTGGCGCGGTTTTTCCTCGAGGAAGCCGCGGCGCGCACCGTCAGCGCCACCCTACCGCAGAGTGGAGTGCGCGTGATGATCGGGCCCAAGCCCGTGCTCACCGAGGGTGACATTGTGAACGTCGAGTTGATGCAGGTGGAGCTGGGTAAATGCCTGATGTTTCAGCTCACCCCGGCGGCGGCACGAGATCTCTACCGAATCAGCGGCTCGAACCAAGGTCGGCGTCTGGTGCTGTTCGTCAACGATGTCGCCGTGGGCGCGCGGCGGATGGAAGGGCCGCTGGCCGAAGGCAGGGTGTTCGTTTTCGTTGAAATGGCGGACGCGGCCCTGCCCGCCCTCGTGGAAAATATCAAGAAAACCTCCGTCGCGCTGCAGCGAGCGGCGGCGCGCAAATAATGAAGACGGAATTGATGATGGCTGCCGTGGTTGCGATCGGTGCGGTGGCGTCCGCGGCCGAGCGCCTTGACCTCACGTGGCCGACACCCAACCCGGCGTGGGCGGAAGGTAAAGCCATCGGGGATTTTGTGCAGCATGCAGGTTCGGGCGATCCGGTGTCGGGGACGTTTGGGGGGGTGCGCAACGGTGGAGTGCAATTTCACGAGGGGCTCGACATCAGCGCCCTAGTCCGGGACCGCCGCGGTGAACCCGTTGACCAGGTCATGGCCGTGATGGCGGGCGTCGTCCGCCATATCAGTGCGAATCCTGGTGGGAGCAACTATGGCCGCTACGTCATCTTGGAGCACCCGGATGTGTCGCCGGCGGTCTACACGCTCTACGCGCACCTCGCGCGGATTGCTCCGGGTTTGAGCGTCGGGGGCCGGATTAATCGCAGTCAGCCGCTCGGCACGATGGGGCACAGTTCCGGGGCGACGCCGATCCCGGTCAGTCGGTCGCATGTCCATTTTGAAATCGGCGTTATGGTAACGAACGATTTTCAGGCGTGGTATCAGCGAAAGAAGTTCGGCAGCCACAATGACCACGGCGTCTGGAATGGGATGAACCTCATGGGCATCGATCCACTCGAATTTTTTAATCAATGGCGCACGCGGAAGATCAATAGCGTGCAGGATTATTTTTCCAACATGGAGACCGCCGTGCGAGTGCGGATCGCGACGAGACGTACGCCGGATTTTGTCCTGCGCTATCCCGCGCTCGTGACCAAGGCATTGCCGATGGGGCCGGTGGCCGGGTGGGAGATTCAGTTCAACTGGACAGGAGTTCCGTTTGCGTGGACGCCGCTCAATGCGACGGAGGTAGTCGCTCTGCCGTATGAGCAACCGCGGTTGACGGAAGTGAACGCCGAATTGGAGAAACGGCAGCGCAGTCGGTCCCTGGCGGTGAATCGACGGGGGGCCTTGATCGTCGGCAAGGATCTCGAAACGGTGCTGCAGCAGTTGTTTGGACTGAAGTAACGCTCGTCACTGAGGTAACGAACGGCGATCTTGCGATCACGACCGATCCGCGCGGAAGTCATCCTGTAGCCGAACACTAGTCGCCATGTAACGAAAGTTTGTTACATTCGTAAACGTTCTCCAAGTTGCCGTCCGGCCGTTTTCCCCGAATTTTACCTCTGAGAAGAGCTGGTGCGAGTGCCCGGAGTCGAACCGGGATCAATAGCTTCGGAGGCTACTACACTATCCATTGTGCTACACTCGCGTTTGCTCTTAAAAAATTCGCGCTGCCGCTGCGGTCTGTCGAGCGTAAAGACTTTCCGAAAGACTTTCCGGGTGGCACAAAGCTGCGGTGTGCCTCAGGCAGATTTTTTATTTTCCCGCCAAGCGCGCCAGCCCTCGATGACCATGGGGAGCACGGACAGGACGATGATTCCGAGGATGACGAGTTTGAAGTTTTTCTGGACCAGCGGGTGGTTGCCGAAGGCATAACCCGCGTAAGTAAGAGAATAGATCCAGAGGAATCCGCCGATGACGTTATAGGCGAGAAACTGGCGGTAATTCATCTGCCCGACGCCTGCCACGAACGGCACAAAGGTGCGCACGATGGGGGCGAACCGCGCGAGAATAATTGCTCGGCCGCCATATTTTTCAAAAAAAACGTGGGCACGCTCCAAGTTTTTTTTGCGGAAGAAAAACGAATCTTCGCGTTTGAAGACTGCCGGACCGAGTTTTCCGCCGACCCAGTAATTAAGCGTGTCACCGATCACAGCGGCGACGAACAGGAGCAGCGCCATCAGATGGACATTGAGTCCGGAATCGGCGCGGGCACAGAGGGTGCCGGTGGCAAAAAGGAGCGAATCCCCGGGTAAGAAAGGCGTCACAACGAGCCCGGTTTCCGCAAAGATGATCAGGAAAAGGACGGCGTAGGTCCAACTGCCGTAGTTGCGCGTGATCTCCACCAAGTGAATATCGATATGCACAATGAAATCGATGAGTGTCTTCGTGAGGTCGATCATGGGGGCGGGACGGAGCGGCGCGGGATTAGGGTACAAAAAAAGCAGGCAGCGGAAAACTGCCTGCCAGAAAAGAAGAGGGGGCGAATTAGACGTCCGGCTTGGTCTTGCGGAGGCCCTGCACGCGGTCGCCGGCTTTCCATTGGCCACGTTTTTTCAGAATATCAACGCGCTCAAAGCGCTTCAAAACATTGCGTTTGACGACGAGACCGGAGGCGCCTTGGAGGCTTTTGTGCTGGGACATGGTGGTTAAAGTA
>CAMATV010000022.1 GCA_945861235.1 Opitutus sp. GAS368 | reverse complement strand
TGGTGGCCAGACTCGGAATCGAACCGAGGACACGAGGATTTTCAGTCCTCTGCTCTACCAACTGAGCTATCTGGCCCCAAGCGGAAGTGCGAACAAACGCGGAGGTATCCGGCGCGTCAACGGGAATTTCCGGTTGAATGTGCGCCTGAGTTAGCAGCGAGGGAAACCGAGCTACCTGCTCACGTGACAGGCGCGAAGCTCTGCGCAGCGGCGCGGTTTCCGCAGAGTTTCAGTGGAGCAAAATCCACGACCGCGACGCCCTGGGTTGGTTATTCCAATACGCTTCCACTATTAGACTAAGTTGCCTGGAGGTAGGAGCCTGCTTGCAGGCGATTCAAGACGTGGTCCGTCGGTGAAATTTAAAATCGCCTGCCAGCAGGCTCCTACAAAAAACCGGTGTTCGTCTCATGTTGAACGCGGATTGGAATTAGCGTGGTCATGATGGCACTGGCACGAAGACGGCGCAGACCGGTTTCGGGACTTCGAGGAGGGGGCCGGTCGGGGTGAGATGGCCGGATTTTGGGTCGATGCGGAAAACGGCGACCGTGTTGCTGTCTTGATTCTCCGCGAGGAGCCAGGTGCCGGTGGGGTCGAGGGCGAAGTGGCGCGGGGTTTTGCCGAGGGTGGAGTGATGGTCAATCAGCGTGAGTTTTCCCGAGGTCGCGTCGATGGCATAGGCGACGATGGTGTTGTGGCCGCGGTTGGAGCCGTAGAGGAATTTGCCACTGGGGTGGATTTGGACCTCGGCGGTACTGGTGCCTTTCGCGACGGATTCGCCGGGCGGTAGCGTCGAGATGGTTTGGAAATCGGTGAGGGTGCCGAGCGCGGCGTCGTAGCGGAAGGCGGTCATCGTGCAGAGCATTTCGCTGATGACGTAGGCGAATTTTCCAGTCGGGTGAAACGCGAGGTGGCGCGGGCCCGAGCCAGGTCGGAGCGAGGCGAACGCGGGGGTGTGCGCGGTGAGTTTTGCGGTGGCGGGATCGAGGGCGTAGAGGAGGACGCGGTCGAGGCCGAGGTCGGGGACGAGGGCGAAACGGTTGTCGGGGGAGACGACGATCTGGTGGGCGTGCGGGGCGGCTTGGCGGGCGAGATTTACACTGGAGCCGGTGTGTTGGCTGACGGACCCGAGGTCACCGAGGCGGCCGTCAGGTTGTAGGGCGATTCCGGAGACGCCACCACCACCGTAGTTGGCCACCAGCAGCGTGCGGCCGGTGGCATCGATGGCGAGGTGGCACGCGCCGGAACTCCCGTGGGTTTGTTGGTTGACGAGGGTGAGGGCGCCGGTGGCGGCGTTGAGGGCGTAGGCGCTCAGGCCGGTGCCGGGGGTGCGGGTGGAGTCGACGCTTTCGTCCAGGGCGTAGAGAAATTTTCCGTTCGGGTGGAGCGCGAGAAAGGCCGGGTCTTTGGTTTCGGCGGCGAGTTCGGCAGGCGAGAGGCGTCCGGTGGCGACGTCGAGGCGGGAGCGGTAGATGCCTTTGCTCGGGGCTTTGGTGTAGGTGCCGAAGTAGACGAAAAATTCTTTTTCGGCAGCGAGGCTGCTATGAGCGAACGCGAGAGCGGCGAGGCTGGAGGCGAGCGTGCGAGGAAAGCGGAGGGACATGGGAGGGATCGGATGGGGGGAAGCGGGGGCGGGGGAGGGGAAGGGTGGGTGCAATCTCGTCGGTAATAAATGACGGACCTGCTCACCATGTGAGTTCGAGGATACGGCCGGGGTTCAGCGGGCGGCTGCCGTGTTTACCGACGGGGCGGGTGTATTCGAGGATGTAAAATTTCTTGCCGGCTTGGAGGAAATCGATGGGGCGGGCGAGGGGAGCGAAGAACGTATTCACCCGGGCTTCGTAGACGCCGGCCGGATTGCGCTGCAGGTCGACCGCGAGGATGTCGTAGCCGTAGCTGTCGTCTTTGAGGAAATTACCGAAACGGCCGATCAAGAATTTGCCACGGAGGTTGGCGGGCCACTCGGGGCCGCAGAACACCATGCCGGCGGGGGATGAATGCGCGTCAAATGTGGCGATCGGTTTTTCGGGCGAGCCGCCGGCGGCGGGGCCGAAGTTGCGGATGGCCGGTGTGACGACGAGCCCGGCCGGAACGTCGGGAGTGTAAGGGTAGGGTTTTTCGGAGGCGGGGGCGTCGGCGTATTGGTAGGGGAACCCGTAGTGTTTGCCGCGTTCGACGAAGTCCAGCTCCTCGGGGTAGTGGGCGTCGGGGCCGTTGCTGACGCTGAAGAGTTCTTGCCGGTCGTTCCAGGCGAAGCTCCAAGCGTTGCGGATGCCGCGGGCGAATACTTCGATCTTGGGCACGTCGCTAGTTGGGTCGATGCGCCAGATGGCGGCGGTGTAGTCGGTCTCGCCGCCTTTCCAGTAGACGGTGTCGTTTTTGAAAATGCCGCCATCCACTTCACCGCCGTCGGTGCGGGCACCGCTGCTGACGTAAATCATCCCGTCGGGGCCCTCGGCAATGTGACAGACCCCGTGGTTGTAATAGCTGAAGCCCCACGGATAGCTGGTGCGGAGCCACGCGGACATTTTCTGCGGGACGCCGGTCGAATCGAGTGGCTCAGAGCGGAAAATGACGACGCGGTTTACGTGGTGCGGCTGCTCGGAGATGCGTTGGTTGGTGACGAGGTAGAGGCGTTTCTTCGCATCGATCGTCATCCCGAGAACGCTGAGGTTGCCGGCCGCCAGTTCGGCGTAGTCTTTGGCGGCGAGGACGCGGGCGAGGTTTCCGATGGCGGGTTCGAGGCGGTAAAGATCGCCGCTATTGGTGAGCACGAGGATCCAATCCATGCCGGGCACCGTCGCGAGTTTCAACCCGTGGACGGGGAGGCGGACGACCTCCCGGAGTTGGTAGCCTGCGGGCGCTTTCGGCAGCGGCGCGAAGGGATCGTTCTGCTCTGAATCGGTGGCGGCGAGGACAGTGCGGACCTTTTTGACTTCGGCCGCGGTGACGGGCTCGCCGTGATTGCCCCAAGCATTGCGAGCGTAGGTCAGGACGTCGGCGATCTGCTGGTCCTCCATGGCGGCGGGCGCGGGCATCACGCCCTGGTATTCGGTGCCGTTTACGACGAGGGGGCCGCTGATGCCTTGGATCGCGATGCGAATGCTGCGCTCTTTGTCAGCCATCAAAAAATCGGACTTAGCGAGGGGAGGAAAAATACCCTTGATGCCGTCGCCATTGGCCTGATGGCACGCGGCGCAGTTGACGAGAAAGAGTGCCGCACCAGCGCCGGCGGGAGATGCGCCAGAGCCGGCGGGAGATGCGGCGGAGACGGCGAGCGGGACTAACAGCGAGGCCGAGAGGGCGAGGCCAAGAGCGAGCGTGCGGGGTAGCATACGTGCGTGGGTAGGGGAGCGACGGGGTGGGTCAAATCATTACGCGAGATGAGCCTCGTATTACGGAAGCCCTCCCGCTACTTGACTGGAGATGCCTCAAGACCCCAACGCTTATTTCGACCAAGCCGTCCTCGACCAAATTGAACATAGCCCGATCGGGGCCGTGCCGTTTACGCCGACCTATCAGGATGCGCTGAAGCGCCTCTACGCCTCGCATCAGGCCTACGCTCACGCCGACCACAAGAACGGCCACGTCACCGCGCGGTCACTCGCCAAGCTGCCGCATTTTCAGGCAAAGAATCTTGAGGAGCTCATCGCGGGACGCATCGGGGCCGACGCGCTGGAAACCAACGGGAGTATTTATGACCGCTACGTGCAGTCACTGCCCGCAGCGGTGCGGGTGCGGGCGGAAGGCTTCCGGGTAGCGGTGGCGGGCAAAGTCGCGCATCACCGCACGAAGCATGTCGGTGACGATAAAGTCAGCGTCGCGCACGATCCGATCCACACGCTGTTTCTCGTGCCGGGGACCGGGCCCCATCCCGGTTTGCCGGGTAATTATCTGCATGGAGCGGCGGTCCAACTGCGCGCGAGCGCGGACAGCCCGTGGTCCGTGCACCTGCATGATTCCGACGATGGTGACGCGTTATTTGAGTCAGCGACCATGGCCGAGTGTTTGACGAAGTTGGTCGAGGTGCTGGAGAGCGCGCCCTTCAACATGAACGAGCTCGAGGCGTTGGGGTTCACGCTCAAGTGAGGGGTCTCGCGCGCCAAGCCGGGTGAACGTATGACGCTCGCCGAACTCGGGTGGACCGACACCCTCGCCAACGCCTTTGTGGCTCTCGGGCTCGCGGGGCTCGAGCCCGCGCGCGTGGTGTGCGAACTCCGGAGGAATTTTTATGCCGTCCACACGGCCTCGGGCGAGGTGCTGGGCGAGTGTGGCGGGGGCTTTTTCCATGTGGCGCGAACGCCGGATCAATTTCCGGCGGTAGGAGATTGGGTGGCCGTGAAGCGGCGCGAGGGCGAGCAACGGGCCGATATTCACGCGGTGCTGCCGCGGCGGACAAAGTTTTCGCGCCGAGCTTCGGGCTCCGAGGAGATCGAGCAGATTGTCGCGGCGAACATCGACACCGTCTTCCTCGTCAGTGGGCTGGACCGGAATTTTAATCCCAAACGCATCCAACGATTTTTGGTTGCGGCGCACGACAGCGGTGCCGCGCCGGTGATCATTTTGAACAAGTCCGATGTGTGCGACGACGCGGACGCCGTGAAGCGCGAAGTCGAAGTGCTGGCCCCGGGCGTGCCGGTCCTCATCACGAGCACGACGACGCGGAAGGGATTGAAGGCGCTCGCGGTGACGTTTGCGAAGCCGGGGCACACGGTGGCGTTTATCGGTTCATCCGGCGTCGGAAAATCCAGTCTCATCAATTCGCTCGCCCGCGATCCGGATGCGCTGCCGACCGGCGAAGTGCGGGAAAAAGACAGCAAAGGGCGTCACACGACCACCCGGCGCGAACTCGTGCAGACGCCATCCGGTGCGCTCGTGATCGACACGCCGGGGATGCGCGAACTGCAACTTTGGGGCGTGGAAGAAGGGATCGAGGAAGCGTTCGCGGACATCAAGGCGCTCGCCCTGACCTGTCGTTTTACCAACTGCGGTCACACGAACGAGCCTGGCTGCGCGGTGCGCGCGGCGCTGGCGGGCGGCGCGTTAGCGGCGGCGCGTTTCGACGCGTATCGGAAACTCAAAGCCGAGAAAACGGCCGGTGCCCCGAAACCGCGTAAGCCGAGCGCGCTCGCCAGCCGACCGAGTTGGAAACAGAAAGCCGAAGGGCAAAAACCGTTTCGGCACCGGCAGCATCAAGACGATTGAGGCGCTGCCAACGCCGGGGTCGCGGGCGCGGCGGGTGCCGGGCTCGCGGCGGGCAGGGATGTTTGGTTGGCCACAACGGGAGCAATCACGTACGGAATGCGGTGCGCGGGCACAGCGGTAATCTCAAGGTAAACGTCCGAGGCGCCCGCGGTCACGACGAGGTCGATGGCTGCCCCCATCTCGTTTAAGAGCTGCGTTTCCGCCGTGGCCGCGCTGGCGCCGACCCGGCAAGCGAACTCCCAAAGATCGAATCCCTCGGGCAGCGTCTTGCGGCGTTCGCGTCTCACGTATTTGCGCACATCGTGTTTGATGGACTCGATAACACGGGCATCCGCTTTGCCGGGCGCTTGGAGAGAAAATGTCTTTTTCATTTGAGCCAACGACAGTGAAGAAGGTCGCTGCGGGAGAGGAGCATTAATTGAGGAATATTTTTCCGTGGCCGGATTGTGGCGGCGGAATTGCCCTCGGCGGCGTGTGCGCTGGGCGTTTTGATCTTTACAAGATGCTGTCGGGATAACGAGTTATTGGAGCTAGACGACGGTGGAAAGAATAGGCGTCGTGTTCCCAGCACGCGGGCGATTGAGTAATTCTCCCATCCAAGAACGAATCCGAAAATCTGACACTGCGCTAAGTCCCGCCACTCCGGTGGGTGCCCCGCAAGTTCCTTGGGAGGTATTGCAATCATGAGAGACGATTATCTGCAGGCCGCATTGAAAATGATCGATGACCCGAACATTCTCGTGAACGTCATCTCGCGCCGGGTGAAGCAGCTGAAACGTGGCAACCGCGCGTTGGTGGAATCGCTCGAAAAACTTTCCCCGGAAGATACCGCACTCCGCGAGGTCATGGAGGGCAAGATCAGCTACGAGCTGGCGACGAAAGAAACCCTCGTCCACGGCGGTCGCTGAGTTTTAGAAATCAATCATGCCAAGGCGATCAAACGGAATAGCGGTCCGCGCGGATTGCGGGTCTGCGCGGATTCCCCCTTGCTTGTTCTTAAGAATCAGAGTGAAACAACGGGTGTTGTAGGAGGATCAGTCACCAAGTATCGCGCCTGGACGCCGTCGTCCGGACCTGAGGTCCCCTTTAGTTAACGACGGTAATTAGTCCTAGATAAATCATATGGCCAAATCACAAAACTCCAAGAAGCAGACCAAAAAAGCCCCGGCGAAAACCCCGGCTCAGAAGAAGGCCGTCAAGGCCGCCAAGAAGACGAAAGCCTAAAGAGTTTCGTTTTTTTCGACCGATTAGTCGGTCCATTATTAACGGCACAGCGATTCGCTGTGCCGTTTTTTTTGTTGGGTTGAACAGGTCGTCGCGTCCCGGTGCGATGGAGCTGCATCTGTTTTTCCGCGACCGGCGAGAAACGCGTTGGTGAATCCCCGTCATCGGTCCAAATTCTGCTTCCCGCGAGGTAGTGCGCTCGCTACAGATATTTCTTTTTCCGACCACCATGACGCTCCAGACGCTCCTCCTTGCTAAAGCAGCCAACCAAGCACGCGGCCTCGCGATCGACGCCGTGCATGCTTGTTCCTCCGGCCACCTCGGCCTGCCCCTCGGCTGTGCCGAGATCGGCGCCGTGCTTTTCGGGCACGCGCTTTCGCACAACCCGGCGCGACCACGCTGGCTCAACCGCGATCGTTTTGTCCTCTCAGGTGGTCACGGTTCGATGTTTCTCTACAGCTGGCTCCACCTCAGCGGTTACGATCTGCCGATCGAGCAGGTGGCAAAATTTCGTGCGCTGCACAGCACGACCCCCGGCCACCCGGAGTTTCACGAGACCCCCGGCGTCGAAGCCACCACCGGTCCGCTCGGCCAAGGGATCGGCAACGCGGTCGGCATGGCGTTGGCCGGCCAGATGGCCGCCGCGCGTTTCAACACGCCGGAACACGAGATCTTTAATTATCACGTCGTGGCCCTCGCGGGTGACGGTTGTATGCAGGAAGGCGTCGCGATGGAGGCGTGTGCTTTCGCCGGCCACCAGAAACTCGACAACCTGATTCTCATTTACGACTCCAACGACGTCACGCTCGATGCGATGGCAACCAAGACGCAGAGCGAGAGTGCGGCGCAGCGCTTCAAGGCGATTGCGTGGGATGTGCAAACCATCGACGGGCACGATCTCGCCGCCATCCTCAAGGCCTTCAACCGGGCCAAGCGGAGCCAGAGCGGCAAACCTCAGCTCATCATCGCAAAAACCATTATTGGCAAAGGCATCGCCGAAGTGCAGGGCACCGCCAAGGGCCACGGAGAGGGAGGCGCAAAATTTTCCGCCACCGCCCGCGCGTCGCTCGGCCTCCCCGCCGACCAGCATTTTTTCGTGAGCGACGATGTCCGCGCTTACTTCGCCAGCCACAAGGACCGCCTCGTGCGCTCCTGCAACAAGTGGCACAAAACTTACAAAGCGTGGGGCGCGGCCAATCCCGAGAAGTCCGCCCTCCTCGACTCGCGCGACACGACTCCGAGCGCCGCTGTGCTCCTTGAGAAAATCCCACTGTTCCCCGGCGATGCGAAACTCGCGACGCGTGCGGCCGGTCGCGATGTCCTGCAGCCGCTCGCGGCCGCGCTACCGTTGCTCATCGGCGGCAGCGCGGACCTTTACGGTTCGACGCTCAACTACATCGCAGCCGAGAAGGATTTCGACGACACCAATCGCTCCGGTCGCAACATCCGCTTCGGTATCCGCGAACACGGTATGGCGGCCATCGCCAACGGCGTCGCCTACGACGGTCTCTTTCGTCCGAGCATCGCGACCTTCTTGGTGTTTGCCGATTACTCGCGGCCAGCGATGCGGATCGCGGCGTTGGCGAAGCTCCCGGTTGTCTATATCTACACGCATGATTCCGTCGGCGTCGGCGAAGACGGACCGACGCACCAACCCGTTGAGACCATCTCCGGGCTCCGCGTAATTCCCAATCTCGATGTCATCCGCCCCGGTGATCCCGAAGAAACCGCCGGTGCCTTCGCGGCTGCGCTCGCGCGCACCGACGGTCCGACGCTGCTCGCTCTCACCCGTCAGAATCTCCCGACGCTCAACGAAATCCCTGTGACCTCCCGTCGCGAGGGCGTGCTCAAGGGCGGCTATATTGCCGTGCCGGAATCTGCGCCGCTCACTCACATCCTCATCGCGACCGGCAGCGAACTCCAACTCGCGGTCGCCGCCTCCAAAACCCTCGGTGCAGGCACGCGCGTCGTGTCGCTGCCCTGCACCTCACGCTTCGACCGTCAGTCGGCTCAGTATCGCGAGAGCGTGCTGCCGTCGTCGTGCCGCAAGCGCATCGCGGTCGAAGCAGGCGTCACCGTACTCTGGCATAAATACGTCGGCTTGGACGGCAAAGTGGTCGGCATCGATCGCTTCGGTCTGAGCGCGCCGGCTCCGACGATCTTCAAGGAACTCGGCATCACGACCGAGGCCGTGGTGGCCGCCGCTCAGGCACTTTAGTGCGCCGGCTTTTCCGTCGTAATCTCCAGGCCCGCCTTCGCCGGCGGGCCTTTTCCCTGTCTGGTTCGCAGGTATCATCGCAGCGCGGTGCAGCGCGTTGCTGCCGACCAAGCATGTCCCCGGGGGAAGCCGGCAGGGGACGTTTATCCGGAAATCTTGCAGTGAAACGCCACGGTCAGTTCAACGCTTGCAATCATCGTTAGCCACCTAACTGTCTGCCGCCTTACTTTATTTTCTGATGCCGCTTCTCCTGCTCAAAGACCTTCCTCGTTACGAGTGTTTGCTGGAATCAGCGAAGGAATTTCCGGACCTCGATCCGTCGGCGGCCGAGGCCTATCTCCATTTGCTGCGTGCGGGCGACGACGCGTTTGGCATTTCCCAGCGGAATCTCGATGCCCACGGAATATCCCAAGGACGGTTCTGTGTGTTGATGCTGTTGTGGCGCAGCGTGCATTTGGCGGCGACCGAATTGGCCGGCGCGAAGCCGTGCGGGGATGGTCCGCGGACTCCGGCCGAGTTGGCCGAAGGAGCGAATGTCACGCGGGCCACGATGACGGGCCTGATCGACACTCTGGAGCGCGACGGCTTCGTGAAACGGGAACCTGACCCCGTCGACCGCCGAATGCTGTCCGTCCGCCTCACCGCGAAGGCGGAGCGATTTCTCCATGATTTTCTGCCCGGCCATTTCCGGACGACAGCCCGGATCATGACCACGTTGAGCGAATCCGAGCGCAAGACGCTCGTCCGGTTGCTCACTAAAATCTCCACCCAAGCCGCTGAAATGGTCGGCGGTCCCGCCCCGGTGGCGGCTGAACCCTGCCTTAACGCTCTCTGATTCTTCACGCTCAAACCTATCTGCCATGATTAAGAAAGTTTTCGTCTACATCGCGACCGTCTTCGGTCTGCTCGTTGTGATCGTCGCGCTCGGCGGCACCAAGAAACTGCAGTTCGCTGCGATGGGTGCGGCGGGCGCAGCCTTTGATCCTCCGCCCGAAACGGTCACGGCCCAGGCCGCGACCGAAGAAACGTGGGAGAATGTCCTGACTGCCAACGGCTCCGTGGCTCCGGTGCAGGGCGTGATGGTCGGCGCCGAGGTGCCCGGAAAAGTGGTCTCGATCAATTTTGAGTCGGGTACCAATGTCGCGGTAGGTGATTTGCTCGTACAGCTGGATGTGAGCACGGAAAATGCCCAGTTGCGCGCGGCCGAGTCCGTCGCTGACTTGGCGAAAATCAATCTTGGCCGCGCTCGCGAATTGCGCGAGAAGGGCACGAACGCCAGCTCCGATCTCGACGCGGCCGAAGCGCAGGCGAAGCAAGCCGCCGCCGCCGCGGACAATCTTCGGGCGGTGATCGCCAAGAAGAGTATTCGCGCTCCGTTTACCGGACGACTCGGGATCCGGCTCGTGCAACTGGGCCAAATTCTGAGGGACGGTGAGTCCGTCGTCACGCTCCAGACGGTCGACCCGATCTATACCAACTTCGCGCTGCCCCAGCAATTCCTCGCGTCGCTCAAAGTGGGCGAGAACGTGCGCCTCACGACGGATGCTTCGCCGGGTGAGACGTTCGCAGGAAAGATCACGGCGATTGCGCCGGAGATCGATGCGGTCACTCGGAATGTCCGCATTCAGGCGACGTTTTCCAATCCTGCGGCCAAACTCCGCAGCGGCATGTTCGGTTCCGTGGCGGTGCTCCTGCCGTCAACCGGCTCCAGCCTCGTCATTCCATCCACGGCGATTCTCCATGCTCCCTACGGTGATTCGGTGTTTGTGATCACCGAGGGGAAAAACGCGAAGACTGGCGCGGCGGAGAAGACCATTCGCCAACAGTTCATCCGCGTCGGGACCGCCCGCGGCGATTTTGTCACAGTCGTTGCCGGCCTTAAGCCCGGGGAGTGGGTCGTCACGACTGGGGTCTTCAAGCTCCGTCCCGGTATGTCCGTCCTCGTCGATAACGCCCTCGCTCCCAAAGCTGAACTCGCGCCGAAGCCGGCCAATTCCTAAGCGCGTTCGTTGCGCCCTGCCTCTGCTGCGTGTGCCCGCACCGACCATGAAATCTTCCTTCACCGACCTGTTTATTAAGCGTCCTGTCCTCGCGATTGTGGTCAATCTCGTGATCATCCTCGCAGGATTGCAGGCTTACCGTTCGCTCAATATCCGCCAGTATCCGCGCAGTGACAACGCCACCGTCACGGTCGCGACGGTGTATGTCGGCGCCAATGCGGAGCTCGTGCGCGGTTTCATCACGACACCGCTCGAGCGGGTCATCGCCGCGGCCGATGGGATCGACTATGTCGAGTCGAAGAGCCTCCAAGGTTTTTCGTTCATCAGCGCGCGACTGAAGCTCAATTACGAACCCACGAAAGCACTCGCCGAGATCAGCGCCAAAGTGAATCAGGTCCGCAACGACCTCCCGCCCGAGGCCGAGATTCCTTCGATCAGCGTACAGTCGGCGGATTCACAATTTGCGTCGGCCTACTTGAGCTTCGCATCGGACATTCTCTCGCAGAGCGAGATCACCGATTACCTGATCCGCGTCGTGCAACCTCGTTTGTCGGCCGTGCCTGGCGTGCAGCGGGCGGAAATCCTCGGCGCGCGCACGTTTGCCATGCGGATCTGGCTTAAAACCGAGCGCATGGCGTCGCTCAATATTAGTCCGTCGCAGGTCCGCGCCGCCCTGGCCTCCAATAACTATTTGGCGGCAATCGGGTCGACCAAGGGTGCCTTTGTTCAGGTAAATCTCACGGCCAACACCGATCTGCACTCGGCCGCCGAGTTCAAGCGCCTCGTCATCCGGCAGAGCGGCGACACCACGATTCGGCTCGAAGACATCGCCGATGTGGTGCTCGGGTCCGAAGACTACGACACGCAGGTGCGCTATTCTGGCCAGACGGCGGTTTTCATGGGCATCTTCCCATTGCCGCAGGCGAATACCATCGACGTCGTCAAGCGAGCCCGCGCCGAACTGGAGTCGGTCAAAAAAGATCTTCCGGACGGCCTCCAAGCCCGCATCGGTTACGACGCGTCCAAATACATCAGCAACGCCATTCACGAAGTGACCGCGACGCTCATTGATACGCTGTTGATCGTGGTGGTCGTGATCTTTCTTTTCCTCGGTTCGGTGCGCTCGGTCATTGTGCCCATTCTCGCGATTCCGGTTTCGCTCATTGGTGGTCTGTTTCTCATGCAAATTTTTGGTTTCACGATCAATTTGCTGACCCTTTTGGCCATCGTTCTTTCGGTCGGTCTCGTCGTGGACGATGCGATTGTCGTCGTCGAAAATGTCGAACGTCACTTGCGGAACGGGCTCAAACCGCTCGACGCCGCGCTACTGGGTGCGCGCGAACTCGTCGGACCGGTGATCGCCATGACGCTCACCCTCGCGGCCGTTTACGCGCCCATCGGTCTTCAAGGTGGCCTCACGGGTTCGCTCTTCCGCGAGTTTGCGCTCACGCTGGCCGGAGCCGTGACGATTTCCGGGATCGTGGCACTCACGCTCTCGCCGATGATGGCGGCGAAACTTCTGCGCGGTGGCGATCACGCCGAAAAGGGCTTCCAGGGGTTCGTCAACCGCCGTTTCGACTCCGTGCGTCATGCCTACAGCCGGGTCCTCGATGGCACGCTGCGCCACCGTCCTGCCGTCTACCTGGTTTGGTTCGTGGTGACTGCGCTCACGCCGGTCATGTTCATGTTTTCACCCGCCGAGTTGGCCCCGGCCGAGGACCAAGGCGTTATTTTTGGAATTCTGACCGGTTCGGCGAACGCCACGACTGACCAGAAAATGATTTATACCAAGGCGGTCGAGAGCGCTTTTCTCGGGACGAAGGAAACGGAGTTTTCTTTTCTGCTCACGTTCGGCGGCGCAGCGGGCGCGGTCGGTGGGGCTGACGGGTTTGGCGGCATGGTGCTGAAGCCGGGTTCGGAGCGCGACCGCAACGTCTTCCAGGTGATGCCGGAAATTCAGCAAAAACTGAGTGCGATTCCCGGTATGCAGGTTTTTGCGACAACGCCGTCCGCCCTGCCGGGCGGGAGTAATTTTCCCGTCGAATTTGTCATCGCATCGACGGCCGATGCGGAGCGTCTCCTCGGATTTGCCCAGCAGATTCAAGCGAAGGCGGCCGCGAGCGGAGTGTTTGCGTTCCCTCCGCTGATCGATCTGAAGGTTGATCAACCGCAGGCGGAAATCATCATTGATCGTGAGAAGGTCGCCGCGCTGGGCCTTAACCTCGCGCAAGTCGGTGCCGACCTCGGCTCCGCACTGGGCGGCAATTTCGTCAATCGCTTCAATATCGCCGGTCGGAGCTACAAGGTCATTCCGCAGGTCGCGCGGAGTGAGCGCCTCAATCCCGAGCAGCTGCTCGACCTCTACGTGACCGGACCCAATGGACAGGTGGTGCGCTTGAGCAGCATCGCCACGATTCAGAATAAAACCGTCCCGCGTTCGCTCAATCGGCTGCAACAGCTCAATGCCGTGAAGATTTCCGGCGTCACGACCCGCACGCTTGATCAGGCTTTACAGGTGCTGGAGGAAGCGGCGCGTGAGGTGCTGCCTCCGGGCTGCGTGATCGACTACACGGGCGAGTCGCGCCAGCTGCGCACCGAGGGCAACAAATTCCTCCCTGCGTTCATGCTCGCGGTCGTGCTGATTTTCCTCGTGCTCGCGGTGCAGTTTAATTCGTTCCGCGATCCGATGGTGATTCTCGCTGGCTCCGTGCCGCTCGCGATGTTTGGCGCCCTGATTTTCACCGTTCTGAAAATGCCAAATCCGAATATGCCTTTTTGGACGAATGGCTGGACGACCACGATGAACATCTATGCCCAAGTCGGCTTGGTGACGCTCGTCGGCCTGATTGCGAAGAACGGTATCCTCATCGTTGAATTTGCGAACCATCTCCAAGAGGAGGGTAAATCAAAGCTCGAAGCAGTCCGTGAAGCCACCCTGACCCGGCTTCGGCCAATCTTGATGACTTCTGTCGCGACTGTCGCCGGTCACTTCCCGCTAACGCTGGTCACAGGCGCCGGCGCCGCCGCGCGCAATAGTATTGGTCTCGTCCTCGTCGGCGGTATGGCGATCGGGACGGTCTTCACGCTGTTGATCTTGCCGTCTGTTTATATTCTTCTCGCCCGCGACCATTCGCACGATCGCGCGCCTGCCCCGGTGGGCGCTCCCCGTCTCGATCCCGCAATCCCGGCTCCCGCCGCGTCTCAATAATTTCCATGCAACGCCTTCGTTACCCGCTCACGTTCGCCACTGCGCTCGCCCTCGGTCTCGCCCCGCTGAGCGCGCAGCCGTCCCCGCAATTCCCCGTGCCCCCGCAGCTCGATCTGAAAGGCTCGCTGGGCTTCGCGATCGAGAACAACTTCGCGATCCGCCAGGCCAAGGAGCGCATCCGCCAGCAGGACGGCGTGGTCGTGGAAGTGTCGGCCCGGCAGATTCCGACCGTCGCCGCCAACGCCTCCTACCAGCAAAACGACCGGGATATTTCCGGGGGTTTCCCGGCCTCCGACCGCGCGTGGGCGATCAACCTCACTGCGTCGCAGGTGCTCTACGCCGGCGGCGGCGTGAAGGCGTCCGTGCGGAGTTCCCAGCTCATCCGCGAATCCGCCGTGCTTGACCTTCAGGCGACGATTAACGACGCGCTGCTCCTTGTGCGCACCAACTATTACGCCGTCCTCCTCGCCCGGGAAAAAATCACGGTCCAAGAAAAGAACCTCGAGCTCCTGCAGGAACAGTTGAAGACCGCGACCGATCGCTTCAACGCTGGCACCATTTCGAGTTTCGAGCGCCTCCGCGCCGAGGTCGCCGTCGCCAACGCCAAGTTCCCACTCATCACGGCGAGAAACGATTTCCGGCTCGCCGTCGAGTCACTGCGCCAGTCGCTCGGCTTCACCACCAACCTCCCCGACCAGATTGACAAGTTGCCGGTGTTTCTCGGCACGCTTGAATTCTCGCCGACGTCGTTTGACTTGATCGCCGCGCTCGAAGCCTCGCGCGCCAAACGTCCCGAGCTGCAACGGCTGGCCAAGCTCGCCGCTTCGCGCGAGCAGACGATCACGGTGGCGGGCGCGAACGCGCTCCCGCAAGTCTCCGCATTTGGAGGCTGGGAACTGCGCAAGGGCACGGGTAACGCGTTCCGGGAGTCCCACGACGGCTGGCGGATCGGCGTGCAATCGCAGTGGAATATTTTCGACGGACGCGCGACCGCTGGTCGCGTGGCGCAGGCGCGCTCCGTGCTGGAGCAAACCAAACTCTCGCTCGCCGAGTTCCAACTGGCCGCCGACGTGGAGGTGCGTCGCGCGTTTTCCCAATGGCAACAGGCGGTCGAACTCGCCGACGCCTCGAAAAAAGTGGTCGCGCAAGCCGAGGAAGCCGTGCGCCTCGCGACCGCCCGTTACAACGCTGGCACGGCGACGCAACTTGACGTGCTCTCCGCGCAAGTTGATTTGACCACCGCCCGCACGAATCAGCTGCAAGCTTACTATACCTATAATGTCGCCGTCGCCAGTGTGCGCAAAGCAATGGGGCAGCCCGATGAATTTGTAACGACGCCGTGACGCTGGGGCGTCGTGGGTCGAGGCCAGCGCAATTTGCCGGGTTTCCGGCGTTTAATAATTTCTTCGCACCCAATCTGCAACCCATGCCAGCCTGCGGTGTCATGGTCCCCCGTTCATGAAGAAATCGGTCCGGCGTCTCCTCATCGCTGGTGTTGTGCTGGTCGTCGTGGTCCTGCTGGTGGGCGTCCTTGCGCTCAACTCAGGGGTGCAAACCTGGGCCGCCCGCAAGGCACTGGCTGGCCAGCCGGGGCTGAAAGGGACGTTGGGAGAAGTTGCCATCGGCTTCCGGTCCGTGGTGCTCAACAATCTCGAATTGGAACAAGCGGGCGCGGTGATCACGCTACCGTCCCTCACGGCCGAGCTATCGGTCGTGGATGCGTGCTTGAATCAAAAGATTTCTCTCCGGCGTCTGGTGGCGAAAGGTTGGACGCTGGATCTGACCGCTTATAAATTCCCTGAGACCGCGGGGAAATCGGCCCCGGCGGTCGCATCCGTTTCCGCCTCGGCGGAGGTTGCCGTGCGCGTTGTTCAAGGTGTGTTTGCACGGGCGCAATTACCTTTTGATCTGTCCCTCGATGGCGTTGAACTTGAAGGCGACGTCAGGTTGCCACCTGCGCCCGGGATGACTGCCGGTCGCGCGCACGTCGTGCTGAAGGGCGGAGGTTTGAGCTCGGGCCGCGAGGGCACGTTTGTTTTTGATCTGGCCGTGGAGCTCAAGGGTGACGAGGTGCCGGTCAACGCGCTCAAGATTTCCGGGCGTTTTATCGCGGCGATGGATACGCCCCGCACGTTTGCCCGCCTCGCGACCCAGGTGGAGGCCGCTGCGACGGGCGCTCAGTTTCCCAATGGGGTGAAGCTGGCAGCGGATCTTGCCGCCGCGCGTGCCTCCACGGGGGAAAGCTACGCGATCTCGCTCTCTGACGGTGCCCGCCTCCTCGCTGGTCTCAAAGCCGAACTCCCCTTTGGCAGCCGCCACCTTTCGGGCACCTGGAAACTGGACCTGCGTGATACCGACATTTCTCCCTTCGCGCTCGGGCGATCCCTGCCCCTGTTCACGTTGGCCGGAGCCGGCGGGCTCGACGTTGAAACGACCACCAGCGAAGTGCAGGCAACGGGAACGTTGGTCGCTTCGGCGGACAAACTCGGTGTCGTCCAAGCCGAATTAGCGTCCCTCGGTCCGGTCAAGTTGACCGCGGAATTTGATGTGGCCCGCCGCGGTGATAGCCTGCGAGTTGAGCGCCTCAGGGCTGCGTTTGCCGGGGTCCAACCGGTCGCCAGTGTGCAATCACTCCAGCCCTTCGAGTTCAATCCCCAGAGCGGCGAACTCAAGGTTGCGGACCCGACCAGCGACCTGCTGGGACTCGCGTTGCACAGCCTGCCGCTGGCATGGGTCCAGCCGTTTCTCAAAAATGTCACTTTTTCCGGAACTGACCTTCGGGGTGAGTTGGTCGCCAAGGCGCGCGGCGGCGGGTTTTCACTTCGCTCGAAATCGCCGCTGACGGTCGCAGGTGTTTCGTTAGCCCAAGTCGGCAAGCCTATATTTAACGGTGTGGATATGTCGCTCACGGCGGCGTTTGATTACACCCCGCAGGGCTGGCAAGCGGAGGTGTCACCGCTCACGGCCACGAGCGGTTCAGCGGGGGTCTTGACGCTCGAGGGCAAGGTCGGGCAGCTCCGGGGCGAGGGCCAACCCATCAAGTCTACCGGGAGATTTTCGATTAATCTTTCTGAGGCACTGCGACAACCGGCGCTGGCAGGGAAAATAACGCTCACGGCGGGCACCGCAGCCGGCGACTTCATCGTGAGTCTCGCGGCGAAAAGTGAAATCCAAGCGAATGTCGCGCTGACGAACCTCGCAAGTGACGCGGAAACT
>CAMATV010000021.1 GCA_945861235.1 Opitutus sp. GAS368 | reverse complement strand
CGGAGTCCAGTCGCGCTTGGCTTCATCCCAACGCGACTCCAGCCCGGCCATGACCTGGAAGAGCAAAATCAGCACGCCCTCGCGCGTCCGAATGAGCGGGCCGCGCGTCGGCACCACGGGCGTCGTATCGGAGCGTATCGGCCGCGGCTCGGACCAGGTCCGACCCGCGTCGCTGCTGATGACGGTCGCGTTTCCCTTCGGATGAACGGTCATGAGCCGGCCGTCACCCAGGACCACGACGGTTTGCTGGTCGAAGGTGCCCGGCAACTGCAACGACGGCGCCGAAAACGCAGGGTGAATCCAGCGCTCAGGTCCTGCCGGTCCGGAGTCGGCCGCCACACCCAGTCGTGCTCCGAACAGGCAGGCCAGGATCAACGCCTTGGCCGACCTGAGGCTACCGTGTCGCTGAAGACATGAGCAGACACCCGCGGCGAAGAGTTTTCTGTCGATGAATTGTGATCGCATGACGGGAAGGTTGACGGAGAAAGAGCGGGTGACGGATCAGCGCCCGACGAGTTGACCGAATTTCAGGGGCTCGTGCAGCGTCTTGCTCCCGGTCGGGGCAAACGCCCAGCGTTCCCGAACGTCGCCTCGCACGCGTTGCCGCCCGAGATTGAAGAACCAAGGATAAGTGGCGGTCGGCGTGCGCCCCACGACTCCCTTCAGCGGATCCACGACGCCTTGCATCTCGTCGGCGTGTGAAATGCGCACCTCGATGCTCCAGTGATCGGCAGCCCGATGGGCCACAATCTCCGCCCCGGACGACCAGTCGGTATTGAGGCCGGTCTTACGGTCGATATCGGTAAATGCTCCGGAGGGGCTGATGTTGAATTGGTAATAGGCATGCAGCGGCGTCTCGATCAGAAGCTCCACGTTGTCGCCATTCCACACGCTGGGATCCTCGTTCTTGGTGGCGGTGAAATTCAGATGACGCATGTCGTCGTCGAAGCATTGAATCCCCAGGTAAATCGCCGTGTCGGTGCGCGCGACCTTGAACGTGGTCTCATGCCTACCCTTGGCGCCGGTTTTCAAATCCGTGAGGCGGTACGCATGCAGCCCGCTCCAGAACTCGTCGTCGAGCCGGCCATCCAGGGTGATCGTGCGCGCGTCCCGCGTTTGCGCCCGAGCCTCCGGTCCACCCTTGCGCCCCACGGCGAGACGACTCCGCAGCAGCTTCATGGATTGGGTATAGGCCAGGATGAGATCGATGCGCCCGCCATACACCGTATCGCCGGCAGCCTGACGTGCCCGCTCCAGCAGCGCGAACGCCTGGTCGATCAACTCGAAGCGCTTCGTCATGTTCATCCAGTTGACCTCGGCGAATTCAAAGAAAGCCTTCATCTCAGCCCGCGCGGGACCATAGTATGCCGTGTAGTAATCCGCGAGCAGCGCCTCCAAATCCTGTGCGGCGTCCCACCAAAGCCGAGACGTGACGTAGAGGTTGAGATGCATCACTGCCAGGGCGTCCCACGGGAAGTCCTTCGGATCGCGGTGACGGTACACCTCAATCATGTCGCCCTGCGAAATGCCCTTCAGCGAACGCAGGTCCTCGGCGATCAGATGCGGATAGACCACCGGGATGGCTTCGAGCGGTTTGTCGGGCCGGTTCTCCAAATAGTATTCCCACGTGTAGAGTTCCTTCGACGGCAGCTTCTCCAGCCAGCGCTGCCGGAGTCGAACGAACGACTCGCGGTTGGCCCGATCATGAAAGGAACTGCGCATCTGGCAGATCGTGAGCGCAAGGTTCGGACTCATCTGCGCGATGGCCGCCGGCGGCTCCCGGTACGCGCTGTACGCCAGCCCGCTCACTTTGCGCCCGGGGTGCGAGCGACTCAGCTCAGCGGCAACGCGGTTGACGTAGCCGTGGACGTAGTCGGACATGTTGCCGGCGAAGCCCCGTTCGGGCGTGTCCTTGCCTTTGCACAACGCGCATTCGCACAGGCCAAAACCATAGCCATCGCACACGTCGACGCTGATCATCGGTTCATCATAGTGATCGAAGACCGCCCGCGCATACTTTAGATGCTGCGTGAAAAGACCCGGGGCCGACAGGCAGGGTGCCCCGCTGCCCTTGTGCTCGATCGCGCGTTTGCCATTCCAGATGGCGTAGTATTCGGGATGCGCCTGCTTCACCTCGGGTCGGGTGTAGACAAATTTTGAACCATGGCCGGGCAGCGTGGTGCCGATGAGTTCATGGCCCAAGTTCAGCCCCAGGCGCAATTGCCACATCAGTTCGTCGTCCGACATCGACGCTTGATCGGAGAAAAAGCGCAGACTTCGGACGGCGAAATCCGGCCGCACGACGCGGTCAATCTTCGGCAAGACAATATCACGAGCCTGCGGCACAACTTCGCCCTGCTCCCCCGGCGCAAACCACCTCACGCCCAAGCCCCGCAGGAACTCATGAACGGCATT
This sequence comes from Opitutus sp. GAS368, assembly GCA_945861235.1. Lineage (GTDB taxonomy): Bacteria > Verrucomicrobiota > Verrucomicrobiia > Opitutales > Opitutaceae > GAS368. The sequence goes on along the minus strand of CAMATV010000021.1, from coordinate 15,058 downwards.
CAGCGTGCCGCGGTCATCGTAATCCCAGAGATCACGCGCCTGGCTGTGGCGGGCATAGAGTTGAAAGTAGGGATTGCCAAACGTCTCGCCGGTGATCGCATCCCACTCCTTCAAAATCCGCGCTGTTTCGCCCGCGTTTCTGGCATGACCCCACGGCTCACGCGGCGCGTAGTCCCGATCCCGCCCTAGCAGAGCCAGCCAGTCGGCGCCTGCAATCATCCGAAACGCACCGTGCGCGAGGCCCTCCACGCTCAGTTGCCGTGCATCCGTGTGCGCGCTCCGACCCACGTAGATTTTGATTGCCGTCCCCGAGCTCGGCGCCGCGGTGATGGGGAGTTTCGCGCCGCTGATCTTGAACAAATAGCTTTGGAGCTCGCTCGCCGCCAGTCGCGTCAAGCGCGCGGGCTGACCGCCAATAACAATCTCCGCTTGGGGCCGGCCATCCTTGACCAAATAGCTGTCACCCTCCGCGTGCATCGGCAGCGCAGCAAAGGCAGCGCAGCCGAATAGCCAGAGACACCGAGTAATCGCACCGTGCGGACTCATGTGACAGAACCCTCCCGAGCGCGGTGGAGGGCAGCAGCAATCTCTTTTTCAACCACCTCCATCGGGTTCAACGGCGACAGCGGATCGGGAACGGGGGTAACTTCATTGGTCCGCGGATTCCAATTCACCGGACCGAAGCGGCACGGCAAAGAAATGCCGTTCAGAATATGGTCCCCGGCGTCGCCTTTGTTGAAGTGCCAAAACTCGAAGGGAAAGTGCATTAAACCGTGGGCCTCCATCATCGCCGTGATCGCGAGACGGTTCGCGATAAACTCCGGTTCGACGAATTTGGAGCGCATGGGCGTACGTTCACTCATTTCGAGATAGCGGTTGCCGCGCCACACCTCGCGGCCGTCGTCGCGGTGAAAGACGGAGATGTCGATGGCGGACCCGGACATGTGTGTGCCGATTTTCGGGATGTTCGCGGTGAGCACGATAGCGCGGCGGAAGATCAGCTCTACGGGCGGGATTTCGCCGGAATTTTCCCAAATGCATTTTTTCAGGATCGCGTCGAACACCTGAGGCTTACGCACGAGTTGACTCTGCATTTCGAGGGAACGGAAACCGTCCTCAATCTTGAGAATCCAACCGCGTCGATTCATCTCACGGCCGATGGTGACAACATCGCGGACGAGGCTCTCGCGCATGAAAAAAACCCGCTCCAGGTCGCCGGCAATCTTGCTGGTGGAAAAGTGCATCTCCACATTCGCCGCAGCGGCGGCGGCGGGAATGGAGGCAAAGCACTCCCCGCATTCCTTCACCGGAAAGGCGATGAGTTTCTCAACCATGGCGTAGCCCGCTTCCATTTGCTCGGCCCAGTAGGCCCGCCGTGACGTTTCGTCGATAGAATTGCTCATTTAGAACAAGGTTGACTGGCGGAATTGACTCAGGAGTTGGGGGAAACGTGATTTCATTTTGAAAGTTGATTTTGGCTGCGTCGCCACTCCCATCCCGGCCGGTCGACACGGAACTGCACAATGCGCCGTTGCTCGGCCTCCGTAACGTAAGCGGAGCGGCCATCCGGCCCACCGAAACAAATATTGGTTGGGCTCGTGCCCAACACGGCGATTTCCCGCAGCACGTCCCCCTGCGGCGACATCTTCACTACGGTGCCCTTGCCGTGACGGGTGATGTAGAGGTTGCCGTCGACGTCACAACGCATCCCATCCAAGCCATGGTCAGGAAACTGCTTGATCAAACGCTGGTCTGTGATCGCACCGTCCGCCGCGATCGCGAAGGCCCACACCTTCCGTTGGGCAGTCTCGTTTACATAAAGCGTCTTCCCATCCGGGCTCGTTTCAATTCCGTTCGTCGTCCCCATGCCGGCGGCGACGCACGTCACCGTGCCGCCAATGCTCACGCGCCAAATCTGGCCCGTCTTTTTTTTCCAATTGGGGTCGCTTGCATAGATCGTGCCGTCAGGCGTAATCGCAAGGTCATTGGGTTGATTCATCTCCGGCGCGTGCGCATGCACGCTGACGGCTTTCGTCCTGAGATCGATTCGCAGGATATTGTGGCCGACGTAGTCGGCTACATACATGACTCCGCCGCGACCAAACCGAATGCCGTTGCCCACGCTCCCGCCCGGCAGGGTCAGGAAAACCTCTGCTTTTCCCTCGGGACTGACGCGGCCAATCGTCTGCCGCGTGGCAAAGTTCACCGCATAGACATTGCCGTTTGCATCACAGGCGGGGCCCTCCACGCCGGTGGTGAAGCTGCCAACCTCCGTAAGCGGCGTGACGATGAAAAGGGGTTTGTCGTCGGCGGCGGCGATAACGGCGCCGGCGAGGAGAACCAGGATTTGTTTCAGCAGTGCAGATGGAATCGTCATGGTTTGGCGGATTTCGGCGGTGCGGGTTGGGGCGTCATACTAGCGATCCATTGCGCCAACATAGTCGCCCCTTCACCGTCCGGGACCATTGTTCCGACGGGCGGCATTTGGCCGGGGCCTCGCAGGACCGTGCGATAAAGAATCAATGATTGGGCAGGGACGCCCGGCGTCAGAATTTTCGCCTCTGCGATGCCAAAAGTGGCGTGCAGTGGCGTAGCGTGGCTGACCTCCATATCCTTGTCCGCAATGTGGCTGGCGAACTGCATCCGCGAATTGCCACCGGCGTTACGGGCATGGCAGTGGGCGCAATTGGCGTGAAGATAGGCTCGGGCGCGATCATGGAGCGACGCGCTTTTGTCCTGCGGATTGATGATGCGCGGCAGCGTTTCCGCTCCCTGCGCAAGCAACGGGCTGTCGGCCGGCTGGCGCTGGAACGCGGACGGCATTACTAACGCTAACGCAGCCTCAAACTCTCCTTCGCCGAGGTTTCTTCCCGCCAGTTCGCGTCGCCACTCTGCTTTCGCCGACGCTACATGATTGGCAGAGAGGACGCCGGCGCGCTCCCAGTCGGCGATCTGACTCCCGCGATTCAACTGGACCGTGCTCAGCCCCAGCACAAAATTCGCGGCCCGACTGTGACACAGGAGGCATTCGGTTCTTCCTGGTATGCGCCACGTTTGTCCGGCTCCAACCTGCCGTGTTTCACCCGCCGCAGAAACCAGTGTCGCGTCGGTCTCTTCGTTGTTCCAGCCGTAGCTATAGCCAGCCCATTCGTTTTCTTGGCGCAGCAACACGCGTGTTTCGATGCGCCTTCCTTCCAAACGAAGCGTTTGCACGCTAGCCGTGCCGTTCGGAAAATTCCATCCGCCCTGGTTGGTGACTTCCATGCGTCCTTGGCCCGGCAGCGCGATCAATCGCTCGCCGACCGCACCATCATGCCATGCCGGAGCGTTCACCTCATAGGGCAAGAGCCCCGGCTTTGGCTGTAATGATCGCGTGTCAGTAAAGAGCCCCGTTTCGCTCAACTTAGAGGGAAACGCGCGGTTCTGCTTGGCTGCCGGAGCACGCTCCAGTCGGTGAATCCCATGTCCCCGATAGTCGACGATGAGGACGTCTCCCTCCGATGTCTCACAGAATCCGGTAATGCCGAGGGTCGTTTTTGCGAGATACACATTTTGGACCAGTTTGCCACCCGCTTGCTTCGCCGCCCAAATTTGCCCCGTGCTGTAGTCACCGTAGATATAGCATCCGACCAAGTCGGAAAACTTTGCGCCCCGATAGACGATACCGCCGGTCAGCGAACGAAACTCGGCATGCGTATGCTCGATGAGCGGTTTGGTGATAGGCGTGGGACCGCGCGGGCGACTCTGGTGAAAGTCATGACTGCCCTCTACGATCGGCCAGCCGTAGTTCTCGCCCCGCCGCACGATCCGGGCATATTCCCGCAAATCCTGGCCGTTCTCGCCCACCCAGAGATCGCCCGTTGCGCGATCCACCGTCATGCGCCAGGGATTGCGAAAACCATAGGCCCAGGTCTCGGGCCGCGCACCCTCCGTTGTCAGAAACGGGTTATCCCTCGGAATACCGTAGGGCTTCCCGTTCGCGGGCTGATCCACGTCGATTCGCAACACTTTTGCCAGCAGACGGGAGAGGTCTTGGCCGGAATGCCATTCATCCGAATCGCTCGTCCCGTCGCCGCTCGTGATGTAGAGCATGCCATCCCGGCCAAAGGTCAGCGCCGCGCCGTTGTGGCCGTTCGACTGCCACTCGATGATAACCCGGCGCGAAGCGGGATCAATGCGGCCGGATTCGCGATCCAGCGTGTAACGCAGCACCCGGCTATTGAAATCGTGCCGCCCTTCGCCGAAACGGCCATTTGCCCCGAGATAGAGATAGCCGTTCTCCGCAAACTTCGGATGGAAACAGACGTCGTAGATCGACTCGTCAAAATTCAATAATACCTCGAGGTCCGCGCCCTCAGTCTTCTGCTGTAACCGACTGAGCCGGGCCGTGCGCACCGACGCGTAACCATTGCACTCAATGAGCAAAAAACTACTCCGCCCCGGTTCAACCGCGATCATGATCGGCTGTTGCGCCTTCAATCCGGTTAGCGCCGGAACGGTCAAGAACGGCCGGGGCGGTTCCGGCGACCCCACCAGCCCCGATCCATCCCATGCCACCCGGGTCGCGGTGGCCGCATCATGCGGGCCGATGAACTTCAGCGGCACATAGTCTTCATAGTGATTGAAGCTCGGGACGGTCAGCGGCGCGTTCGACGACAACGCGACGGTTCCCAATCCTATCGAATAATCATAGCGACACAGCGCGTGTTGCCACACCTCGCCGGGAGCCGGACGGCCACCGGTGGAGAGAAAGTCGCGCCACGGAATGCGGCCCTCGACGGTCCATCCTTTGTCGATGTCCGCCCCATGGTTGAGCGTCCCGTGCACCCGCACCGCCGATTCGAGATGGAACTCGCGGTCCGACTTGTATCGTTTGTAACCGCCGGAGTCGCGGGACGGCACGAACATGTCGAGCTTCCCATTCGCCGCATTGACCTCGAACTCGTAGTAACCCGGTTTGTCTACCGCCGGCTTGAAGAACAGCTCGAACACATCGCACGTCCAGATCGCGCCGTCGTGCTCGGTGACATTCGCGAACACATCGGCGTCCTCCATTTCCGCGCAAAAGTAGAGATATTCGCGATCCCAAAGCAGGCGCGCTTTGATGGCAGTCGGTGGCCTCCGCCGGCCATCGGGGAGCCAAGCCGATTGAAACTCGGTAACGACCTGGGCGTTCGCCCAGGCGGCGTCGTCGAGTTTTCCATCAATTGCTGGCGGTGACGCGGCCCAGCGGCATTCGAAATTTGACCCAGCGGTCAATGTCCCTTCAGCGGCGGAGCTACGTTCGACGAAAAAGGACGCGAAAGCCAGGGCTAGAAGGGTCGATTTCATACATTAGGCGGCTTTCCATTCGCTCGCATGTCGCGCGAAGGCTGGCGCGGATGTGACGAGTGCCTCGCGAATGTCTTTCTCGGTATGCGCGAGGCTGATGAACCACAGGCCGCGCTCGATGGCGCGCACGCCGCAATCGAGCAGGCAGCGCCGCAGATGCGCCCAGCGCGCGGAATCCTGTCGGATCACATAGTCGCGGTAATCATTGATTGGGCCTTCGGGAGCGCCGGGCTTGAGCATGACGGCATGGAAGGCTGGCCCTGGACCCTGCGGACGGAGTGGAATGCCGTACTGGCCCGCCGCGTCACGCAGCCCCGTCATCAATTGCCGGCCGAGCATCGTGACGACGCGCGGATGCTGATCCCCGAGAGATCTCACGTGATCGAGGCACCACTTGCTGGCGGCAAGACAGAGCGGATTGCCATTGAGCGTGCCCGCGTGGACGACGGTGCCCTCAATGATTTTCCGCATCGCTGCTTCCTTGCCTGCCAGTGCCGCAAACGGCAGACCACCGCCGACGGCTTTGCCGAGGATGGTCAGATCCGGGACGAAACCGAGCGACTGTTGTGCGCCGCCGGGAGCGACGCGAAAGCCGGTGATCGTTTCATCCGCAATCATGAGCATGCCTTCGCTGTCGCAAAGTTCGCGGATCGTCTCGATCATGCCGGGCACTGGCTCCATGCAGCAGGTGTTGCACATGATTGGTTCAAAAATGATCGCCGCGATCTGACCTTTGAACTCAGCGACTTTACGCCGCAGGTGCTCGGGATCATTCCAGCGGGCTACGACGAAAGTATCGAGCACCTCCGGAATCACGCCCTGGCTGGGATGCAGGCGAGCCGGATGTTCCGAATCACCCCAGCGGTCCGGCGGCGGTGCAAAACCCACGAGCCCCTCATCCGCCCAGCCATGATAGGCTCCCTCAAATTTCAGAACAAGCGGCCGCCCGGTGTGAGCACGCGCGAGCCGCAGCGCCGAGAGCACGACTTCCGTGGCCGAGTTGTTAAAGCGCACGCGCTCGGCCCCAGGCACCATGGCTTGTATCCGTTCGGCCACCTCGATCTCCAGTTCGCACTGCGCCGCCCAATGCGTGCCGAGTTTCGCCTGCTCGGCGATGGCCTCCGCCATGCCCGCTGGTGCATGCCCGTAGAGCAGCGCGCCTTGGCCGATCTGGAAGTCGATGTATTCATTGCCATCCACATCCCATACGCGTGAGCCGGAGCCGTGAGAGAAGTAGAGCGGCACCGGCTGCTCCATCTTGCGGATGCCGCTGTTCACGCCAGCGGCGATGGACTTTACGGCCCGATCATAAAGGCGGCGTGATGCGGCGTAACGGTCATTCATGACGGGATGCAGAAAATGCGCTGGACTACTTCCGTCGCACAGCGACCGCTTCGACTTCGTAGTTCAAATCGGGCGGCAGGCAGTCGGTGATGGTCGTGCGGGCGGGCGCGGGCTGTGGGAAGTATTCGCGGTAGAGCTGATTGTAGAGCGGCAGGTTGGCGGCATCGCGGACGTAGTTTCTCGTTTGCACGACGTGCGCGAGATCGCTGCCAGCGGCCTCCAGCACGAGGCGCACGTTTTCCATGCTGCGGCGGAACTCGCCTTCAAACGTGTCGGTGATGATGTTGCCCGCTTTGTCCACCGAGGCCTGGCCGGAGACGAAGATGAGGTCGCCAACAACGACGCATGGGCTGAAGGGCAGGTGCGACGTCGGTGTATCTTTGAGTTGCGGATAGGAGACGAGTGGATGGTTCATGGTTGGTTAAGGTGAGGGTTCATCGGCGATGAGTTTCTTCGTGGCGTCCATCGGCAGCACGATGAGACCGGCGAGGACGAAGGCTCCGGCGAGGGTGAAGAAGACGAGCGTCTTGCCATCGCCGCCGCCGAGTTTCATCAGCCACGGGATGAGCATGGCACCGGCGCTGGCGCCGAAGTTGCCCCACATGTTTCCCCAGCCACCGGCGGCGGCGGTGGCGCGTCCGCCGACATCGCCCATGAAAGCCCAGAGCGCGGGATTGGCCAAGTCGGTGCAAAAAGACACGACTGCGCAGCAGGCGACGAGCGTCCAGGTTGATTCGACAAACGGACAGCACACATAGGCAGCCGCGCAGACGAACATGGAGCTGGTCATCGGCAGCAGGCGACCCCAGCGCAGGCCGAAACGCCGCGTGGCCCAGTCGCAGTAGTAGCCGCCCGCGATTTGGCCGAGCATGCCAAACGCCAGCACGTAGGTGAGCATCTTGCCGCCTTCGATTTCGCCCACGCCGCGCTCTCTTACGAGGTAAGTCGGCAGCCACGTGACGAGGAATCCCCAGCCGATATTTTGCAGCATCTGCGCGGCGGAGTTACACCACAGGCTGCGGCTCTTGATGAACGACCACAGCGCGCGCTTGAGTTCACGAGCACTCAATGACTTTTCGCCCTGCGGTATGCCGATCAACTCCAACTCCGCCGCGTTGACCTGCGGATGCTCATGCGGATTCGAGCGCACCATTTTCCAAAAGATCGCCGCGATGACGAGACCGACCGCTGCATCGATCCACAGTGAGGCGCGCCAATTACCCATCTTCACGATGAGCCAGATGGTGAGAAATGGAGCGAGCGTCCCGCCGATACGACCGCCGAGCGCGACCATACCGCTGGCTGTCGCACGACCCGAGAGCGGGATCCATCGTCGAATCAACGCCATCGAGGTCGGATAAGCCCCCGCCTCCGCCACACCGCAAAGCAGACGCGCCACGAGCAGTCCCACAAAGCCAGTGACAAAGCCCGTCATCGCTGTGAACAGCGACCACAGCACAATGTAGATCGTCAGCATGAGCCGCGCGCCGAAGCGATCGCTCGCCCAGCCAGCGGGCACCTGGAACAGCGCATACGTGAAGAAGAACGAGCCCAGGATGTGTCCGATTTGTTCTTCCGTGAGCTTGAGATCATTGTTGAATGACACCGACTTCACGATCTCGCCCATGCAGATGCGGTCGAGATACAGGATGAACGCCATCAGCATCGTCACGCCAATGATGCGGTGGCGGATGTTTGTGGGGGAACCGGGATTCTTCATAGGTGGGTGCGCGGAGATTTATCGACTGGCGACATCGAGCAAAGCCTGACACGGGATGCGCCAGACAGCGGCGCTGCGGTGCTTTTTTTGATCCTCGCCGCCGAGGCAGTAAACAAAGCCGCCGATCCGGAGGAGCGTGGTCATGGCGCGAAAGGGGAGCGCCTTCGTCGCACGAAATCTACCGGACTCGACATCGAAGAGAAAAGCTTCAGCGGTGAATTCTTCCGCGTCGTTTTTGTAGCCACCCGCGATGTAGATATGGCGTTCATCCAGCGCCACGGCGGCGCAGCCACGCACGGGGAACGGATAGGGTGCGAGGGCTTCCCAGCGCTCGCTTTTCTTTGTCCAAGTGAAAGTGCTTTGGAGATTGGCCACGGCATTGGCCGCGGCATCCCAACGCGCTCCACCGAAGACGAAGACGCGCCCGCCACAGGTTGCGGCAGCGCCAGAGCTGAAGCTGGGCACGGGGAGGTCGGCGAGGCGGCGCATCTTGCCCGTGCGGGTATCGATCGCGTAGCAGGCGTTTGTCATCGTGATGACCTGGGCCTGCTCGCGTGAACCGCCGATGATCCACAGTTCGGAACCGAGCAACGCGCTGGCAGAGGAGACGGTCTGCGGTGTGTCGCCGGCCATCGTCTGCACGGTGAAGTCGCGTCCGATCTGCGAGAGGGATGCGCGGGGCTTTTCACCGCCGCTGCCGCCGGTAAAATAGAGTCGCCCATCGCTCGTGCCAGACGCGGCGTAGGCACACGGCACGGTAAGGCGTCCTGCTTCGCGCCACGCCTTGCGGCTAGTTTCAAAAACAAAGATGCCGTCGAGCCAGTGCTTCGTGCCGTCCCTCCAGTTCGTCCCACCGGCAATGACCAGATCTTCGCCGAGAGCGCCGCCAATGAAGCCGCCATTGGCTTCCGGCAGCGGTGGCATTGGCTCCCATTCTGCGGCGAGCGCTGGCGAGGTGGTGCTCATAAATGGGATGGCGAGAAACATGGCCAAAAGTTTCATCGCTGGTGCTGCGCGCTCGCGTTTCATCATGACAAGGTGTTGGCCGACGCGACGCGCGGTGCGTTTGGTTTTACCCCCATCAGCAGCACCGCGCAGCCGAGCAGTCCTGCGGCAGCGACGGTGAAGAGCAGGCTTACATTGACCTGTGCAGCACGCATCGCGCCTCCGAGCTCGTTGCAGAGCCATACGGCTGAAGCACCTGACAGACCTCCCATCTCGATAATCCGAGGATCGTTGAGGTTAAATTTGAGCGTGCAGGGATTCAGGCCGGCTCGCAGTTCTCGTAGCAGTCTAGAAGGACGGGGTGTCATGGTGTTGGAGTTGGAGAGACGGGAGTGTTTTTTTTGGCGGCGGCCTGGGAGTGGAAATTGGAACCAACCGCGACTGCGGTGATCGCCCTGTCGCCCTCGTTCCCTGCGTCAGGGTTTCCCGTTTTTGGCTGCCTCAAGTCGTGCCTTCTCCTCCGTCTCACGTTTGGCGACGTCCTTCGGAAGTTTGGAGAAGGAGGCAAAAACGTCGCCGACGACGCGATCGGCGAGCACGCCGAGTTGCTTCAATATGATCGGCTCGGCCTCCGGTTTAAGGATAGACATATTCGGCTCATAGCCGCCGACTTGGTACGCATCCGCCGTGGCGATGTAGCCGATATTGCCATTGGAATACCCAACGATGATCGGTTTGGCACGGTCACCGATGGCCTTTTCCAACTTGAAACCATACTCGACCATCGGTTCGCCGGGCATGGTAAGGAAAAGAAAGGGTCCGACTTTCATCGCCATCAACTCCGACCGCACCGGCCCCTCTTTGCCCGGGAGGTCCACGGTCTCGCTGGCCACGCGAATTTGGTAAAACGTTGAGCGCTCACGCAACTGCTCGCGCGTCACGCTGAATGCCGCCGCTCGAGTGACTGCACCGCCGAGATCGCGTCCCGCCCACTGGATGTCCGCTTCATCCGCGCAGCGATACGGATAGCCCGGCAAGTTGGGCCGGATGTCAGCCGCGCAGCCTTGCATGAACAGCACGCTCGTCTTTTGCCCATAGACACTCTCGACAAAGGTCTGCGCCTCACCCGGGAAATCCGCGCTCATCTTAGGATAGCCCTTGGGATAAGGCAGCGACCCCTTGTCGCCCCACGTGAAGAAGCAGGGATGACACACCGCATGCATGATTACCGCCACGGGCGTGAGCGACTTGCCATCATCGAAGCGCAGCACCTTCACGCGCTGATCGTTTGGGCCTTCGGGATTCAAACGCACCACCGCGCGCCCATCGATGACTTTGCGCCGGTTGATGCCAAAGCCGATGCGGTCCTCGCTATAGCCGATCGTCACCGTGCGCATCGTGCCGGCGGCCTCCTTCGCGGCGGTGCCGAGTTTATCGATCAACTCACCCGCCCACTTCGGATTTTCTGCATATCCGGGGCCGGAATGGTTGTGCGCGGCGGCCACCATAATGTTCGCCGCAGGCACACGAGTTTCCTTTTCGATCCGTGCTCGCGCCAGTTTCACCATGTCCTCCCACGCCCCGATCGTATCGAGTGTCACGATCGCCGCCTTCGTCTCACCGTCGTCGAGAATGAGCACGCCTGCCCGCAAAGGATCGCGCACGCCCGTCACCTCACGCCGGTGTCCGATGACGGTGATGCCTGCTACATCCGTCGGGGTAATGTCGACCTTGGCGACGCCGATCCGCAAATTGGACTCAACCGGAAACTGCCCATCTTGGTAGTCCGCCCCTGAGGCCGCTGGCACGGCGTATCCCGCTACGCAAACAATGAGTACGCGGATGTTCATGGGCCAATGGCTCAAGGTTAGGACCGGCGAGAGATATTTAGATTTCATAAGGTTGGCGTTAACGCATCTCGTGCCACATTTCCAGCAGCGCCGAGGTGATTTTCACCGAGGCCTGCTCCTCGAGTCGATTGGTGCCGAGCCACGTTTCGTAGCCGCCGAGGCGGTGGTGTTCGGGCGTGGGCATGTAGCCGTAATAGCCGTTCGCAATGCTGAGGGTGAAGCTTGGCTTGAACGGGCTCTTCGCCTTCAACTCGAGACCGGTCTCCACAAAAGTCTCGCAGGGAATTCCCGCGATGCCGACCTCGCCGATCCGCAGGGCCTGAATCGGAATATCAAGGATCGGTCCAGCATCCATCAGCCGCAACGCACGCGCCGCATAGGCCACCTCCAGATCGGGCTTGCCGTTCACCAGCCGCGGTTTTTTGACGAGCTCCTCCGCGCGTTTCACCATCGCTGGCGTGGGCCGGCGGGCGCCCAATGGTAGGTCGCGGAAACGCGCGTCGAGCGGCACCCAATCGTGATAAGTAATTCCCTTGAGCGCCTCGAACGACACCTGGGCCACATCGTGGGCGACCTTGCGGATCCGCGAATACTTCGGTCCGGCGGCGAGATAGGGTTTTGAATAATCGATGTTGTTGATGTTGCCGCTCGTGCCGTTGCCGAGCATCGCCACAAACGGCAGGTCCTGGCGATCGGCGCCCAGGAGCTGCTGCAGGCGATCACAGAACACGGCGAAGTAGTCCGCCGAAATATGCCCGGCGCCAACGTCACCCACATAGTGCAGCGAATAATTCCCGAGGACCGCCAGCGGTTTGCCATCGAGATATTGCAGTGAAACGAGACAGACCTCGGGGTCCGTCGGACCGGCCGGTTGAACGAGATCGGCGCTGTACCCGGGATTCATCTTCACGTGATCCTGACCGCCGAAGGGGTTGACCGGAATCGTGCCGTCCTTTTTGAACCACCGGCGGTTGAAAACGTGATTCGGCTCACTCGCCACCGCCCAGCCGATGCGGGCCGGCGCAAGATTGTTAATCGCGCGCCTCACGCCGTCCGCGATACGCCGCGCCATGAAATGCTGGTAGGGCTCCATGTCGCCCGACTTGGTGGAGTAGCCGTTCACGCCGAATCCACGCGCAGCAGAGTGGGTGTGGGTAGCGGACATGAGGAGGCTCTCGCGCGGGAGGCCCGTTTCCGCCTGCACGAGCCGCGCGGCCTCATCATACATCTGCCGCGAAGCGCCGAGCGAATCGCAAACGACAATGGCGATTCGCCTCTCGCCGTTGTCGAGCACGAGGCAGCGCGCGTGCAGCTCATCGTGGATGTGGGTGGCGGGAAAGGGATCAAACCCGCCCACGATGATGGCGCCGATCTCCGGCGTGATATTGCTTGTCGCTGCCCCCGCCAGCAGCCGCCGCGGCTTGGGGTCGGCCGCGTGCGCCGTCAGCCCGACAATGAGAAAAACCGCCGGAAAAAAAAGTTTCATAATAAATTTCGGCAAAAGACCCGGCAAAGCCACCTTCAAAACCGGCCGGTGACCCCGGCGTTGACCAGCGTGCCGGTGATCGACGTGTTATTCAAACGCGATCGGTCATACATATATCGCCGCAGCGGTTCATTGAAGACATTCGATACTTCGCAAAAGAGATTCACGCTGGGCCGGAGCTGCCACCCCAGACCCACATTGACCGACTTGCGGGGGTAGCGATAGACATTGAGCGCCGGTGACGTGGCATTGGAGGTCGTGATATAGTCGCCGAGATAGCTCAGGAGCACACGCGAGCTAAACGCCCGATACTTGTACGTCAGGTCGATATTCGCGACCTTCGGAATGAACCCAATGATCTCGCGGGTCGTACGATAGCCGGTACCACCGTAATTCCCGTGCGTGGTCAGCGTGGTATAGTTCGCATTGATCCCCAAACCATTGAAAGGCCGGGGCAGAAAGGTCAGCTGGTGCCGATAGCTGATTTCCCAGCCCTGGACGAATGCGGTACCAGCGTTGGTCGTCGTGAGGATGCCGTAGCCGGCGTATTCTCCATTGTAGCCGTTGTCGGTACCGTTTCCGACCGTGCCAGCGTCCATTCCGGCGACAATATAATCCGTGATCGTCTTGTGAAACCAGCCGACGGAGAGCAGTCCGATCGGTTTGATATAGTATTCCAGCGAGGCATCCCAATTCTTCGCATACTGGGGTTTCAGCGCCGGATTGTTGACCGTGATGGTGCGGGCGGAATCGTTCGGGGTTTCGTTTGGCACCAGGTTCGTAAACGGCGGACGGCCAAAACTCGTCGACCAACTGGCATGCGCCTTTAAGTCGGGAGTGATGTCGTAGAGGAGATGGGCGCTCGGAAAACTCCTCGCATAGTCGCCTTTGATCCGGCGGGAATTGTTGGCGTAGTCACGTTGCGCGGAGCCGATCGGGTCGGCGAGCTGTTGCGCAGCGGAACTCAAAACCCGGGCCCGGACCCAGCCAAAGCTGGAAACCTCGGTGCGCTCGGCCCGGAGTCCGCCGAGCAGGCCGAGACGCCCGAACCTGGCGTGACTCATCAGATAACCGGCGGTGACTTTTTCCGAAACGTTGGCTGTGGTGGTGTATTTGCTCTGTTCGCGAAAATAGAGGCTCTCCTGCCAGAGCGCCGGATTTATCGGAGCGTCGTTCTCGAAAAAATCAGCGCTGTGCCACGTGGGAATCCGGCGCCCCGTCCTGGCCTGGTCCCAACTGAGAAAGGACGGATCGGCAGGCAGCTTGCCGGCGCCGACATAATTCCATCGGCGATTGCCCCCGTCGTGCGACGAGGTCTGCGTGCGTTGCTCCAGCCCAGTCTTCAGCAGGAGCGGAAACGAAGTTGCAAACTTGTATTGGGCATTGCCGCGAAACGTCTCGATCGTCGCCGCCCGCTTGATGCGGCGGGTGTCGGCCGAGGTGATGCTGTAGTTCGCCGGATTGGTCATGTCCGGCCCCTCGGTCTGGGTAAACCGCGGATAAAGATCCGACTGGATCCGATCCAGAATCCAGCCCACGCCGGTGAGACTGTGGACAAATGCCAGGGCTCCGTCGCCGCTGGTCAGATTGGTGTGCGACTGCTGGTATCCCGCGTGGTAATCGAAGCTCCATTGTTGAAATTCGTGCTCCCCCCTGAAATCGGCGCCCCGCGATCGGAGCATGAAGCCAAAAGCCGTATTGCTGACATCGAGGCGCGACGCGGCGATTCCGGTCCCGCGCACCTGCGTGATGAAATCGGAATATCCCGGCAGGATCGCGCCGGTGCCGGTTGGCTGCCCGTCGGCCCCGAGGGTGGCGACCGTCTGCGCAGTGAAGGCCCGGACTTGGGCTTGTTCGTACGTCGGCTGCAGATGATCCGTCGATTTGAGGTTGAGCGAGAACTTGCTCGCCAAGGAAAGCCGGAAGTCGGTCCGCAGATTCACGTCCGTCTGATAGCTTTCGTGGATGGCGTCCGAGGTGCGGTAGTCGTAGGCGTAGGCCGGAGAGGCGGTGGTGTTCTGGTAGGCCGTAACACTCTGTCCAAAGCTGACCACCTTGTCCTGATAAAATGCATTGACCGCGACTCCCAGGTTGCGCACGCCCCCGAGGACGCTAAAAACCTCATTGTAGGTACCGCTGACCATCGGCTGCACCGGACGTTCGCGCCGGGCCGGGGTATGGGCGGTGAACGCCGGCGCCCACGTGCCACCAACGTTGTAGGTGAACAGGCGTTTTTCCTTCATGCTTAGAGCCGAGCGCGTCTTAAAATTGATCGTGCCACCGAGGGAGTCCGCGCCCTTGTCCGGCGTGTGGCCCTTGATTAATTCCAGCTGGTCAAACGTGGCACTGGTGATGAATTGAGTTTGAAAGCCTCGGTCCATC